>JBAXAT010000101.1:0-6325 GCA_037142335.1 Verrucomicrobiota bacterium
ATCGGACTATACCAACCAATCGTTGCCCCGACCGGTCCGGCCGGCTCCAAGCCATACGAAATCATATCGAGATGCAGCAAGCCCGCGCGGATCATCTCGTCCACGCGCGGTTCCGGCACGCGGATCGAGGCCGCGGCGGCCAGCTTCGCTTCCCAGAACGCCCGGCATTCCGCGTGGCGTTTGTCGAAATCAAACTTCGCCAACGCCGCCGCGCGTTCCTCCGTGAGAAACCGGTGCGGCATCGCACACTCGACCACCGCTTTCTCGCCCGGCTGCAGCAACACCGCGACTTCCTGTTGTGGCATCGGCTTCCCATTGAGACGGTTGATGCTGAACACCTGGCCGGAGTCGATCCAACCATACCCACGCTTACCGTCATACGGCTGCTGCTTGCAATGCGTGCGCGGATGCAGACTCGTCAAAAACGCGTAGTGCGGCACGTTGCCGGTGTTGACCGCCTCGACGCGAATCATCAACACCGTTTCTTCTTCGCGGCCGGTGGTTTCCTTGTCCCGGTTGGCCGCGACGATGGCATTGTCCCGCTCGATGTGCATGTGGCCGCCACTGAGGGAGTCGGCCACGAGAAAATGTGTCCCGCGCAAGGTCTTGCCGGTCAGCGGCGATTTCTCCAGTGTGCAGAACGTCGTCATCCGGTACGTCAACGCGCCATCGACTTGCTCCGCGTGCAAGATCGGCAACACGCCGTCTTCGAGTCGCCGGCGAATGTTGATCGAACAGGCCGCGCCGCGCCCGACCATCATCCCAAACTCGACGCCCTGCGGATGACCTTCCTGCGGCGCGATGCAGGAAGCATTCTTCGCCTGAAAATACCCGAGATAACCGTCACGCGGATACGACCCGACCCGGAAAAACCGCATATCGCGACTCAGCCCGATCCACGTCTCACAAACGTCATCGCGATTCTTTGCCGCCGCGTTCTCGTAAGTCTCCTCCGGGTCCGCCGCGATCCGGTCGAGCTCGCTCTGCAACCCGCGGCAGAGAATGTCGTCGGCAATCTGCTGGTAGTCCCGCGCGTCGTCTGCAGGTACGACTGCGACGCCGTAATGCGGAATCCAGATCGGCCACTGGCCGGTAATATCGCGCAGGAAAAACGCGAAACTGTCCGCCTTCGTTCGCACGGTGACGCGCGTGGCCGGTGCGCCTAAACCTAGCTTCGTGTTCAAAACCTCGATCACCCAGCGGTGGTTGTTGCGTGTGGTAGTCACTTTTCCGAGCCGTCCCTCGACGACTTGAAATTGTGCCGCTTGGGGTTCTGCAAAAACGATGACAATTTTCATTTAGTCCTTTGATTTCATCGTCATTAGTCAGGTTCCTAATTGACGATTTAACGCAGCCGATGCTATGGAATAGTTAAATTCAATGGAATGGCAGAATCTGTCAAATTCATATCACATTCTGCCAATACGGTGACGCGATGGATCTGAGCGCCCAACTACAACGCAAGCACCAGCATGTTCCCGCTAGGTTGTATCTAACCCACAGCGGAGTGACGCGCTTCATCAAGTCTGGCTGGTGGCATTCTCGTTCCGATGATTGGGTGATTGACTACATCAACCTTGGCCGGCAACCCCAGCGCATCGGCTCCGGCAAGAAGTTCACTCGCTTCAGCGGTGTTATTGCGTTATACGCACCCGGTACCCACTATTATGAATATCGTCGCACGGGCGAGTCACTTGACGAATCTTACATCACCTTCGGTCTGCATGGTGAAGTTGCGAATGCATTCCACGCGCTCACCGGCCGGACAGGCTTCTGCCACTTCCAGGATCCAGACCAGATTATCGGACACCGGCTGCGTAAACTGGCGGGATATTTGTTTCACGCACGCCCCGGCGCGCATTTGCTCGGCCACAGTATTTTCTTGGAAGTGCTCGGCTTAATTCTCACCGCCAAGCCGACCGGCGCGCATCTCCGAAAAATTTGCAACCCAGACAGCACTCGTGATGCCGACGACTTGCCAGAGCGCGTCGAACGCTATATCTGCCAGCACATTGGCGAGACGATCCGTGTGGCTGAGCTGGCACGGACCGCTGGGTGCAGCCCGTCGTCATTCGCGCATGCATACCCGCGGCTGACCGGTGAGTCGCCATACCAGACAGTACTGAGACTCAAAGTCAAAGCAGCCAAACAACTCTTGTTGCAAGAGGGTCTGAGCGTGAAGGAAACAGCAGGTCGGCTCGGATTCTCGTCTGAATTTCAGTTCTCGCGCATGTTCAAACATGTGGAAGGCATCGCGCCTATGCGTTATGTGCTGGCACTCACCCATAAGACTCGGGCTGGACGACCAGTCTGAGCGGCTGCAGAATCTGATATGAACTTGGCAGTTTTCGCCATTGTGTCCAATTGGAACATCACATAGCGTACCAACGATGAAAAACAAACTGCCGCTGATCACCTGGGCCGCGCCGGCCGGTGAACCGGCCTCACCCGATTACACTCTTGAAGTTGCCGACCAGCCAGTCTTCGTCTACCAAGCCCGCGTCCGCGCTGACATTTGGGAGCATCCGGGCTTGTGGACACACAAACCCGATTGCAGCGGTGAGCGTGTAGCATTTGCGATTTTTGACATTCGCGAGCCGGTGACCGTGACGGTGACGGCACCCCAGCCGATCACCAGCGCCATTGTCTTACCGGCCCGCGCGAGCATCACGCCCGAAGTCCGCGCGGGGGTGGTGCGATTCACGCTTTCGAAAGCCCAGCACGTGACAGTACTCTGCAACGGTTCAGCACAGCATGCGCTGCACCTGTTTGTGGGCGAACCCGAGCAGGATGCGCCGCGGCCCGACAATCCACAGGTGGTTTACTTCGGACCGGGCGTTCATGAAATCACCGAACTAAATATCCAGAGCGGTCAGACCGTGTATCTAGCCGGGGGCGCAGTCGTGAAGGCGAAACTCCGTCACAACGAAACCGGCAAGCTCCATGAGAAGTTCAAGATCCCAACCTACGACGGCGCTATTTTTCGTGCGTCCAATGCGGCTAATGTGCGGATTTGTGGGCGGGGCATTTTGGACGGTAGCGCAATCCCGCATCTCGGCAAGAACTTCATCGGCATTGGCAACAGCCGGCAAGTCCGGCTCAGCGGGATCACGTTACGGGACGCGTCCAATTGGAATGTTTGTCTGACCGGCTGCACTGACGTTGAGGTGGACGATCTGCGTATCATAAGCGGTCGGCTCAACAGTGACGGCATCAATAGCGTCAGTTGTCAGCGGGTCAACGTGCGGCACTGCTTCGTCCGCAATCACGACGACAGCATCGTAGCCAAGACAATGCTACCGGACGCGCCATGTGAAGACATCACTGTCGAGGACTGCGTGATCTGGTGCGATTGGGGTTACGCACTGGGTGTCACCTATGAAACGCGTTCACACATAAGCCGAGTCAAGTTTCGTCGGTGTGATGTGCTGGCCGCGCGCCATTGGGTGATGGGGATTCGAGTTGCTGACAGCGGCACAATCAGCGACATCCGGTTTGAGGATATCGCTGTAGCCGATCTTTGGATGGCCGGTAAGCGCCAGAACATACCGGATGATCCGGCGCTGATTCACATTGTAATTTGGGTCGATGGGTGGGGCACGGACCTAGAGCGCGGTCACGTTCGCGACGTCGTAATCAACGGTGTGATCGTAGACGGAGAACGCTTGCCGTCGACACACATTTCAGGCTCCGATGCAGAACATCAGATTGAAAATGTCAGCGTCCGCAACGTCCGGCTCCGTGGCCACGCGCCGGTAGCTGATGCGACTGGGTTGGGTGCGCAAACAAATGCGTTCGTCCGTGGATTGACCGTCAAAACTGATTGAGAGAATAATCTACCAATGAAGATGCGACTGCAGCAAAATACACCATGAGCAATACTAGGCCGATTAGCATCGGCGTCTATCGCTGGGATGCATTTCACGGTGGAGCCGGCTCGATTTATGCTGCCGTCCGGAAATGTTTCAGTCCCTCCCAGTACCACAACAAGCTCCCATTCTTTGGCATCATCCATCCGGATGGAACCATCGAGATGGATGATACGGAAGACCCCGCGAAGATGTCTGCCGAAATCGCGTATGCCAAGAATGGTGGAGTCGACTATTGGATCTTCCTGCGATACATCGATTTGGATCCCGGACACGCCCCGATGAACGCCGCCCATTACGCCTATCTGCGCAGCCCGCACAAAGGCGACGTGAAGTTCTGTTGGATGCTCGGCCATTCACTGAACACCGGATCTGTTGCTGACTGGAACGCCGAGAAGCAGAAAACCATCACTGCCATGCGCGACAGCCAGTGGATGCGCGTCCTCGCACAACGTCCGCTCCTCTACGTCTATCAAGACTGTGCCACCCTTTCCCTTCCCGCGAAATTGAAAGAACTCCGCGCCTTGGCCCACGATCAGGGAGTGGCCAATCCCTATATCGTGGCGATCAGCTTTGATCCGGCCCCGTATGGCTGCGACGCCCGGACCGAATGGCCCCGCAGCGGCGGCCAAGGCGATCCGGCCACGGCCTTTACGAAAGTGGTCGCGGACCAAAACCAGCAATTGCTCGCCAGCCCCGGCAAATCCGTTTTAACCGCGCACGTCAACTGGGACAGCCGCCCGTATCACGACAACCCGCCCGATTGGTGGAAAGATCCGCCATTTGCCTGGTATCAAATGCCAACCAGTGCCGAGTACCGTGACCGAGTGCAGGCGGCCGTGGACAGTTCTCAAACCCAGCCCGACAAGTGCGAGGCCAACACCCTCTTTGTTTATGCTTGGAATGAATTTACCGAGGGCGGAATCATGTGTCCTACTAAACGCGCGGATGAAACAATTGACACAACGATTTTGGCTGGACTTGCCGCTGTCGACAAATGCGACTGCAGCAGAAACGGTGACTCACTATGATCCGCAATCAATTAAAAACAAACGCAGTCCGCAAAAGTAAAGTAACCTCCCGCCACAAATTCGACCTCCGGGACCACGGCGTTGCGGCACGGCGGGGCCACATCATGTCGAGCATCGTCGCGCGCCATCCGCGGACCGGCCAGGAATTCATCTACCTCGCCTACAACACGGCCAGTTCGGCGCTCGTCGTGCAAGTCGATCCGGTCAGCGGCGCGTGCCGGCAGTTCGACGCCGAGCCGAACTGTTGGTCGCCGTGGGGCATGCTCGCGACACCGGACGGGCGGATTCTGGTCACCAGTGCGAATGGGCACATCAGCGTGCTCGACGTGGTGGCCGGGACGTTCCGCGTCGCGGCCAAAGCCCCGACGTGGCTCTGGCGCATCACGCGTGGCAGCGACGGGAAATATTATCTGTCGGGCCGCGCGCCGCATCAATTCCTGCGATTCGATTTGGCGACGGCGCAGGTGGAGAGTCTCGGTAACGTTGCGCCGACCCAAGGTTCGGCGGGGTCGGTGGTCGGTAGCCGGGATGGTTTTATCTACATTGCGACCGGTTACACTGCCCCGCAAGTGTTCGCCTACGAGATTGCCAACGGTAAGCTGACGGCCACGTTGCCGCCCGCCGAAGAGCAAGCCATCCCTCACCAATCCGTCGTCTTAGCCCAAGACGGCGAACTCTATGCGTGCTGCAATTCCGGGAATAATTACCATCTGGCGGCCGGACGGGCCCAACGGACAACCCGACCAATCCATACCGGCCTGCGTCTGGCGGATGGGACGCCGGTATCGTACCGCGACCCCGACACGCTGCAAATCGGCCAACGTCTGTTTCCCATCAACTACACGATGGCCGGCGCCGCCATTTTTCATCTGGCCACCGGCCCGCGGCAGGCGGTTTATGGCAGCACGATCATGCCGCTCTACCTGTTCCGGTATGACCCGCGGCGGAAACAGGCGGAATGCCTCGGCCGCGGCGCACAGGACAACGGCGAGGCGTATTCGTTCGGGCACGTGGACGGCAAATTGTATTACGCCACCTATCCCAGCGCGCACCTGATGCGGTACGACCCGGCCCAGCTATGGGAGCCGGGTCAGCGCGTGGTCACCAACAATGAGTATAGCGGTACCGGCGAGTTGGCCGTGAAGTGGGACAAGAATCCGCGGCTGCTCACGGCGTTAGGCGAAGGGCATTGCCGGCCCCAAGCGATGTTTGTGGACGGGCAAAAGCGCGTTTGGGTGGGCAGTCATCCGGAATACGGTTGTCGCAATGGCGGCTTAGCGTGTTACGACACCGTGACCGGCCAGCATCGGAACAACCCGGTGGTCATTCCCGACCAGAGCATTGTCGCACTGACAACGGACGATGCCGGCGACATCGTTTACGGCGGCACGGACATCGTGCGCGGTAGTGGTGTGGAGCCTAACA
>JBAXAT010000102.1:0-6230 GCA_037142335.1 Verrucomicrobiota bacterium
GGTGATCCTTCTCCGCTAGCGCCGCGAACCCAAATTGTGCCTGAGGCAAAAACGCTACCGTTTCAACCTGCGCCGCACTGCTCCATAATTTTCGCTCCGTCTGCCAATCCCCACACCGTACCCACGTTTTACCGGCGTGATGGACTAACACCACCGCCAATATTACCGGCCACCACCGCCCGCGCATTCCGACAAGCGCCAGACTCACGCCGATCAACGGTAAATAGGTGAAGCGTTCCGCCATCACGCTGCCGATGGGCAAAATCAAATTTGAGACCGGCAGCAGCGCCACAAAAAACCACGCCCAACCCAACCATAAATCCGGATACCGGCGGCGTTGCCACCATACCCACACCGTCACGCCGGCAAGCACCGCGACCGCTAGCACACTCCAAACGATTTCGACTTGGACATCGTGAAATACAGATTGCCGGTACGGCACCAACGCTAGCGCGAGATACCGGGCCAAGACCTTGCCGGCAACGAGCTGTTGCGTCCACGCATCAGTGAAACCGGTATACGCCACCTGTTCTAGCCGCACGCCGGTAAAGAGATATTGCCGCCACGCCAGATACGTGAGCGCGATACCGACGTAACCCGCCCACAATTGCCACCGGCGTTTCGCCGGACAACGCCACGCCAACAATGCCGCTAAAGCCGGTGTCATGATGGCACTTTCTTTGCACAACAATGCGGCCACAAACGCCAGACCGCTGAGTATCGGCCGGTTGCGCACAAACGCGACCAACGACGCTAGCACGAAAAACGCCGCCATTAATTCCGACCGTCCGGCCACCCACGCCACGGATTCAGTTGTCAACGGATGCCACGCGAAGAACGCCACCACCCCGGCCAGCGTCCAGCCGGTCGCCGGCGCGCCGAGTTGCCGGAACAACAACACCAACATTGCCACCACCGCCAAATGCCAGAAAACATTGGTCACGTGAAACCCGGCTGGCCGGCCGGTCACGGCGTTGTCGAGCGCATAAGATAATGTCACCAATGGCCGGTAGAGTTTTTGTTCCGGGTGTTGCGGCGGATACGACGTGGTGAACACGGTGGCCACGTCGAGATGCGACGCGTTTAATAACGGATTCTCGACGACGAAATCTGTGTCGTCGTACACAAACGCGGCGCGGTAGACCGGGCTGAACAATAAGACCGTCAACACCGGCAACGCTAACCACCAAAGTTTGGACCGCATCATGCGCCGCCAGTATCCGGCAAGCTGCAATCCGGTCAAGCGCGAAAGACGGCAAGCTGACAGTACAACCGCTAGGTGGTCCTACTGCTCGCGAATACGCGACCGTCCACCATCGCCAACGGTCGCCGCGCGATTGGCGCGGACGATAGGATTCACACCCAGACTTAACCATGTTGCGGGAAAGTTCGGCTTGTATTGGGCGGCTTGCCGGTATGCCAGCAACGCCTCCTCTTGCCGGCCGCTTTGCCCGCAAGTTACACCAAGTCGCACCCAGGCAAACGGATAATCCGGCTCCAATTCCACCGCGCGCCGGTACGCTGTAATCGCCTCTCGCCATTTACCTTGGCCTTCATAGCTGACGCCAAGATTTGCCCAGCCAGCAGGATTATCCTGATCAAGCTGCGTCATCTGCTGGTACGCGGCAATCGCATCGCCATATTTTTCCTGCTGGCAATACACCTCGCCCAGTTTGCCCCATGGCAACGCCGAATTCGGCTTCATTTTAATGGCTTGCCGGTACGCGGCAATCGCCGCGTCGGCTTTGCCTTGTGCGAGATAATTAACGCCGAGCCCGACCCAGGCGTAGGCATAGTCCGGATCGAGTTGCAAGGCGTGCCGGTAGGCGGCCACCGCATTGTCATTCGATTTGAGTTCCATGTAGGCCAAGCCCACACTCGCATGCGCTTCCGCATAGCCAGGGAACCGGCCCACCAACGCCTGCGCCGCCGCCAACACGGCTGGCCAATCCCCCGATTCTTGTGCGGCCACGGTGCGTTTCCATTCGGGCGACAGAAAAACTTCATTGTCGGCATTGTCACCAACTTTATGTCTGGGCAGTAGCGGTATCGGCTTCGCACTGGCATTGGTCAACAATTTACTGACCGCCTCGACCGGTATGGTGTAATTCAATAACCGTGGGTCGCGCACCAGTGCGCGAATAACGCCGATGACCACACCGTGCTCGTCCACCACCGGCGAGCCACCGGCTCGCGGATCAATTGTCGCGGAGACTTGAATACGCCGAGTGTCTCCAAACAATGTCCGCACCGCCAACACCATTCCCTCCACCGGTGCTGGCGCGTCCGCACCGACAATCAAGAGCGGCTTGTTCAACACCATCCCTTCTGTGCCCGACCGCCCCGTCCGCAATGGACTACTGACAATCGCAACGCGTTGCCCGGTCACGAGCGTACCGGTATTGCCGAGAACCAAGAAGGTCTGGTTGCTAGTCATGAGTTTGAGCAAGGCCAGATCATTTCTCGCATCTGTACCAAGCACGCCTTCAATGGAAAATGGTTCGCCGCTGGTCGGCGTAGCAAGCACATGCGCCGCCTTCTCGATAAGGTGATAATCAGTTACCAGCTTGCCGTCTGCCGACACGAAAAATCCGTTACCGGTGGCGATTTCATTACCGGCTCGGTCATAAACATCAAGCCGCACAATGGCCGCTTGTGTTTGTTGTGCCACCGCCTCCAAGTTGAACTCCGCCGCTGCCACCGTGCCGGTCAGCCAGATCACACCCACACCGACCAACCACTTCATGCCAGCGTGTCCTTAGAAGGAGGTTCCGTAAATAATCCAATCACACTCGTAAAACCGTGCACAAATGTTTTCGCGCCGACTGGCCCAATTTCACCATTCGCAAAGAATCCCGCTACCGGTAACGGGCCGAGCACCTGTTGCAGTGCTTCAATGTCGTGATTTGGCTTGCCGAACATCCCCGCGCCGCGGCCCATGCAGCTCACCAGCAACGCACCGTGGATGTGCGCTTGGCCTGGTCGTTCGCGTTCCCGTCGCAACAGTGCTTCCAAATCCGCCGCAGCGGTCGCACCATCTCGCAATTGAAATTGGACCGTCTGCCCGGTCCGCACCCAATCACCAATTGCCATGGCACCGGAAGCCGGGTCGTGGCCGATCAGGTTGCGCACCAGAAAATCGCCGCGACCAAAATCCTCTTGATACTCGTTGATCACGCGCCCCAGCAATACCGTGGTCTGGGCCAGCTTCTGGTCATCGGCCGGTAACTGCGGCAACAATTCCTGTAATATCGCCAGTGGCGGCCGGCCGCCAAGTTCGATAATCACATTCTTGTCTGCGCGAGTAATCGTTAACGGTTGGCCGATCGGCCGACAGCCTTGTGAAATCAGTGCCCGCAATTCAACATTACCGGACAACGCCACGCCGACCGCACCGGCCTCCAGCGTCGCGTCGTCGGAAAACAACCGGCATTCGCCGGGTTGCCGTCCGCCGCTGGCGAGCCCGCCAATGAGCGGCGCGGCCGGATACGCTTCACTAAGTGCGTCCACCAACATTGCTGCTGGAATGCTGAACGGATCGACAAATACCAGTAAATTGGGCTGCACCTCCGGTGTCACCTCCAGTTGAAAGTGCCAGAAAGCCGGGCCAGCCGCTTCCGCCAGCGTCTCCGCCGTGATGGAAAATGGGACCACTTCCACTCCCGGCAATTGCGCTGCCAGTACCGACACTGCCGGTTGCTGTTCGCACTCCTGCCGATTGCCGAGGATGCCGGCCCCACTGCAGCCGACAAGGTGCCGGGCACCGAGGGCCTGCCGTACGGTCTCACCCAAGCCGGCATTCGCCTGCAACACATCTGGGTGCGCAAACAACAGCACCAAATCGATTTTCTCCGCGCCAAATTCCGCCCGGACTTGGCGGGACAAGTCTTGTACCAAGTCAAGCAGGTCGGTCTGTGTGGAAAGTGCCGAGGCGAATTTCATCTGCGACAATGTCACGCAGTCGCGCCCCCGGCGCAAGTCTGAATCGCCGGTCGTTAGCGGGTCGCGCGATAATCGTTCAACCAGTAAAAACCGCCGATGACGATGCCGTGCGAGATTTTGCCGGTGCGAATCAAATCTGGTATCTCCGCCAGTGGAACCAGCCGCACCCCAATGTCCTCGGCGTGATCGAGTTTTAAATCGGCCACTTGCCGGCAGCCAGTAGCGAGGAGGTAGTGCTGCCGGTTGTTCTGGATAGCCGGGTTGGGAGACACCGTGCCCAGCAGTTCCACCTTGTCCGGCGCGTAGCCGGTTTCTTCGAGCAATTCGCGCCGGGCGCTTTGCTCAGGTGATTCACTGGCATCCATTAAGCCGCCGGGTGTTTCGAGCTCGACGGTGCGCGTGCCGTGCCGCCATTGCTCGACCATAACGACTCGTTCATCAGGCGTAAGCGGAATGATATTCACCCAATTCGACTGCTCCAACACGTACATGTCGTGCGGCTGACCAGTGCGCGGGTTGATGGTCACGTCGTGGCGCACCTGAAAAATGCGGCAGTCGAGTACGCGTCGGGAACTCTTAATTTCCCAGGGGCGGATCATTTCCCTTTCGCGCTAACCGTTTTTGAGACTTGCTTCAACTGTTGCAGAAATTCCGCGGCGTCAACATAACCATCAATCTGTGAGAGTTTTTTGCCGTCGGAGTTCACAAAGGCGATGAACGGGAAACCACGCACGCCGAACTGTTGTGCAAGCTTAGTGCCGGCAACGCTTTCCTCAGGATTGACCTTAACTGCAATGAAGTCTTTGGTGATTTTAATTTGGACATCTTTATCGCTGTAGGTGTTGCGGTCGAGTTTCTTGCACCACCCGCACCAATCGGTGTAAATGTCTACTAGCACAAGCTTCCCGTCGTTCTTCGCTTTTACCAACGCGCTGTCGTAGTTCTTCTGCCAATCAATTTCTTTCGCCCACGCGCCGCAGGCAAGCAGGCAAAGAGTGCTGAGGGTAATGAACTGTTTCATGCTGGTTCCGATTTCACCGGCGGCTCAATCCACCGGCCGTGTTCTTTGATCAGCGCGATGAGCTCGTTCACCGCCTGCTCTTCCGGAATGTGCTGTTTGACCTGCGTCTTGCCAACCCACAATGAAATCTTGCCGGGCGCGGTGCCAACATATCCAAAATGCGCGTCAGCCATTTCACCGGGGCCGTTGACGATGCAACCCATGATTGCAATCTTCACACCCTTCAAGTGCGCCGTCCGCGCCTTGATCTGCGCTGTCACCGTCTGCAAATCAAACAACGTTCGCCCGCAACTCGGGCACGCCACGTAGTCCGCCTTAAACGACCGGCAACCGGCCGCCTGCAAAATATTGTAGGCCAGCATCACCGGGCCGGCCACTTGCACAGCATCGCCAATGCCATCGCACAGCAACGCGCCGATGGTTGTGCTCGTCGTCAGCAAGTTGCCGGTATCGTCGCGCAACAAAATCGGCCAGTTCGGCGCACGCGCGGCCAATAGCCGATACGCCGCAATCGGCTCCAACCCGGTGCCGGCGCGCACGGTCAACAGGCGGACCGGCATTTTGCTAAAATCTGGTAACGCCAGCGGATTCACTTCCAAAATCTCTGGCGCGGTCGGCGAAAACTCCGCTGGCAAGTCGGCGGTTCCTTTGGCCGCGCAAACCCGCACCGGGTTGCCGGCGCCAACGGCAATGCCGTTAATAATTAACGGCTGCGTGGGTCGGCGCTGGTAGGCAAACGGATCGCGCGTTTCAATTACTGGCGGTAGTGCCGGCGCTTTGCTGGCTGGCAAATTATATTTGCTCACAAGTTCCCGGCAGACCGGGATTTCGCGCAGACTATCTTCGGTCAGCGAGACGCGGACGGTGTCGCCAAGGCCATCTTCGAGCAGTGCGCCAATGCCAATGGCGGATTTGATGCGACCGTCTTCGCCACCACCGGCCTCGGTGACGCCGAGGTGCAGCGGATAATTCCAGTCGGGGCCTTCGGCGGTGAGCCGGGCAACGAGCAGGCGATAGGTCGCGATCATCACCTTCACATTGCTCGATTTCATCGAGAGAATGATGGCGTGGTAATTGTGCCGCCGGCAAATCCGGACAAATTCCAATGCACTTTCGACCATGCCGAGCGGCGTGTCGCCATACCGGTTCAGGATCCGGTCGGACAATGAGCCGTGGTTGGTGCCAATCCGCAAGGCGCGGCCAAGCTCTTTCATGCGCAAGACCAGCGGCGTGAACGCTGTTTCCAGCCGCTCCAATTCATCGGCAT
>JBAXAT010000103.1:0-6216 GCA_037142335.1 Verrucomicrobiota bacterium
CATGTTGTTTGGCACGAGATACCGGCGATGGAAGTCGGCGAGGTCGGCGCGGGTCAGCTTCGCCACCGTGGCTTGCGTGCCGAGCATGTTCAGACGGTAGGGATGCCGGGTGTAAATTGTTTCTCGGAGTAGCTGCTGGCAGGATCGTAAAACCTGATCCTGCTCGGCTTTGACTTCGGCAAGCTGCACGTCGCACTCACGCGCGAGCTTGTCGTCCGGGAACGTCGGGTTCACGATCACATCGGCCAGCACGTCGAGCACAAGGTCGAAGTCGTCGCTCATCGCGTGGGCAGTGACGCCGAAGCTGTTGTTGCCGGAGAAGGCGTTAATAGCACCTCCGACCAATTCGACACTGTCAGCAATCTGCTCAGCAGTGCGCGTTGGGGTGCCTTTGATGAGCATCCGTGACATCAGCTTGGTGATACCATTGTTGCCGGCAGTTTCCGCGAGTACGCCGCCTTTGCAAAAAACGCCGAGGTCTACGAACGGCAGTTTGTGGTCTTCACGGACGAGGAGGCGCAGTCCGTTCGGCAGGTCGAACTTTTGAATGTCAATACCGGCTTGTTTAACGGCTGCGACTTCTGATTTTGTGTTCGTACCGGTCGGGTCAAGCGAGGTGATGGTCAGATTTTTATCAGTCAGATGTTTTTTTGCGACTCGTTGTATATCGACCGGCGTGACTTGTCGAATCGCAGTAAGATACGCTTCGGAATAATTCGGATCGCCGACGAGCAATTCATTCGAACCGATGTCGGCGGCTTGGCCGGCCATCGTTTTGAGGCGTTCGTAATGGCTGCTTAAAGAGAGCTTAATGGCTTTGCGGCATTCGTCGTCGGTGACTAGCTGAGTTTGAAATTTACGAATTTCAGCACGAATTGCGGTGATAGCGGCATCGCGTTTGTCGGGATTGGTTATGGCTCCAACGCCGAAAAGACCAGGGCAACCGGGCGTGTAGTTACCGGCACCAATAGAATGGACGAGTCCTTGAACTTGTTGAATTTCCCGGTAAAGACGGGAGCTGCGCCCTTGACCGGCAATAATGGAAAGCACATCAAGCGCCGGTACGTCGGGATCAGTTGCGGCCGGGACGTGCCAAGCGAGGTCGAGATGCGTAAGCTGCACCGGTGCGTCTTCGTGGCGTTCACGGAGGCTGACTTGCGGTGGTTCGACCGGAATGGTAACCGGCTCGACGGCGTTCATTTTGAAATCCTGGGTTAGCTCACGTAGCCGTAATTCGACTGCGATGGCGTTGATATCGCCAACGATAACGAAGATGAGATTATTCGGGACATAATATTTTCTGTAGTAGCTGACAACTTCGTCACGAGTGATTCGGTTGTAAATGTCTGGATAGCCGATGACAGGATGACGGTAAGGATGTGCGATGAAGGCGGTATTCCATTGGAGCCGGTCGGCTCGTCGGCCGGGGTCGTCCACGCCCATGGCCATCTCGCGGAGTATAACTTGTTTTTCTTTGAGAAGTTCGCCGGTCGGGATGGTGGCATTCATCATGCAATCGGCCAGAATATCCACGGCGGTTTGCCAATTTTCTGCCGGTAGGTCGATATGATAGACGGTTTGCTCAAAGGAAGTGTAGGCGTTCATGTCGCCGCCGGCGCGTTGGACGGCGTGTGGAATGTCGCCAACGGTGCGGGTGGTAGTGCCTTTGAAAAGCATGTGTTCGAGGACGTGGGAGATGCCGGCACCCATGTATTTTCCCTCGGTAATGCTACCGGCACGGCACCAGGCTTGAGCACTGACAACTGGCGCACTGTGATCTTCGCGGATGAGAATGGTCAGGCCATTTTCGAGGATGGTTTTGTGGATTTGCAAAGTAGATTCGGTCGCTGTGGTGATGGTTCCAAATAAGACCACACCGCCAATGAGCACGCAGACTGCGGTAAATATTCGCATGGGAATCGACCGGTTAATTCGAGCTGCTCTTTAGTTTTTTTTGATTACCAGTGCGGGATTGGTCCTCGATCGGCTCGGCCGGGGGCATTCTCCGGGCGGTATTTTCAGGCCGGTAAGGATGAACAAATGCTTCGTCAAAATCGAAGCCATTACGAAAATCAGCGCGACTATCCTCGTCGGTTTTACCGAGAATGCCCTTATCTACCATGTTGAAAACGATTTCCCCGAAATCTTCACAGCAGCGGATACCCCAGTAGTCGAGCACGGTCTTAGCCATCGGGCCAAACTGGTCGAGGGCGTATTGCCGGATGCCGGTGAGCAACTCTTGGCCGGTAACATGGCGGTGAACGAGATTGGTTTGCTGCTGTTTCTTCAGCGACTTGATAGTGAAATCTAGACCTTCGCGCACGAACAGGTAAGCGTCCCGGTCGTAACGTGAGTCGGCCTTACAGATTTCAACAACGGCTTCGGCAAAATCTTGTTTGTGCATTGTCTAGCTTCCGTGTGTAGCTATGTTCGCATCTCGTGGCACTGAATGCAACTCTCGCCAGCGTTTGACTGCAACGCCGAGCACCAGTGCGCCCACCAAGAATGCGACGATTAGTTGTTCATGTTTGGTCAGCCTGAACATCGCTACGCATTTTTCGGATTATTGAAGCGGAAAAGCAACAAAAAGCTTTTTGACTTTGGGTGGATGTGTTGAGACACTAACCGCGCATCGCGCCGGTTGGCAGCGATGCTGTACGCATTGGTTGAGAATGGACAATATTGACAATGCCGGCCTCGAGCCGGATGCCCCGTTGACTGAGGCTGAAGCGCCGAAGACGCGCTTGTGGCCGGACATCGGCATGGCCGGCCATTGGGCGGTGGTGGCGGTGCTTGGTGCAATGGTATTGCTGACGTTTGCAAACACGTTGCACAACACCGGCTTCGCGCTCGACAATAAATTTATCATTCTTGAAGATCCCCGGCTGCGCGACAACAAGTCCGAAAACATCAAACAAATCTTCCAGCAAGATTACTGGTGGCCGAAGGCCGTCAGCGGATTGTACCGACCTCTGACAACGTTCTCATACATGGTCAACTATAAGGTGTTCAATAATCGCGACACCGCGACCGGTTATCATTGGATAAATTTCTTCATTCACTGGGCAAACGCTGTGCTGGTGTATCTAGCGGTATTGATTGTTATGGAAAAGAATTGGCCGGCATTGTTTGCGGCGGCAATTTTTGCCACGCACCCAGTCGTCACCGAATCGGTGACAAACATTGTCGGCCGGGCAGATTTATTTGCCACGCTAACAGTCATGCTTGGCTTCATTTTGTATGCCAAGAGTGGCACTGTAAACGAGGAACCAGAAACTAAGTGGCCGGTGGTATTAGGATTGTTTGCAGCACTAGCCGCGCTGATGGGTTTTTGCTATCTCCACCGTTTTCATCTACCGGCATTACCGACGATGCTGCAGTCGACAGGTTGGGTTGTGGTTAGTTTGGTCGGCATGTCAGTCTGCGTGCTGTTCATCGCTTCATTCACTGCCGGCGTGCGCTCGGTATTTTGGCTATTGCTTCTGACATTGGTCACAACCGTCGGCGTATTCTGCAAGGAAAGCGCGGTGGTGGTGTTTGGCGTATTGATACTTTACGATTTCACTTACCGGATAAAAAAACTGCATGCGAATTGGTTAATCAACCTGGTGCAAAACTTTTGGGGCTTCTTTTGGAAAGGCTATCTAGCGCTAATCCCGCCATTTTTTGCGCTCTGGTACGTTCGCTCCTGGGTATTCGACCAACTCCGCCCGCCGGAACTGCCATTTGTGGACAACCCGCTGATTAGCGCAGATTTCTGGAGCGCGAGACTAACAGCAATCAAAGTCCTCGGTAAATATCTTTGGCTGCTAATCTGGCCACAGACCTTGTCCTGCGACTACTCGTACAACGAAATCCCGATTGTGTCACACGCCTTCAGTTCCTGGGAAGACATCAAATCAATCGTCGCGCTTGTCGTGCTACTCGGGTTCATATCGCTTGCAATTTACAATTACCGGCGCAACCGGGCGGTATTCTTCTTCATCATGTTCTTTTTCGGCACAATCCTCCCAACTGCAAACATCCTCAAGATTATCGGCAGCATCATGGCGGAACGCTTTCTGTATCTGCCATCATTAGGCTTTGCCGGATGCGTTGTAATTGGCGTCTATGCAATCTGGAGAAACATCGCCTCGCAATTAGACATCTCTGGCTGGGCTAAACGCATCTGGTTGCAAGTCGCCGCCCGTGGCACGTTGGCTTTGCTTGTCGTGCTTCTCGGCGCGCGCGCCTTCAAGCGAAATTATGACTGGGAAAACGACATCAGCTTATGGAATCAGGCCGTAGAAGCGTGTCCAAATAGCTTTAAAACCCACAAATCCCTCGCCTACGCGCTCTACGAAAAAGATACGGAATACAAACACATTGACCGTATCATTGACGAAGGCGAAAAGGCTGTTCAAGTCACTGATAAAACTCAAATTGTTTTTCTCCACCTCGGTGCCTATTACCGGATTAAAGGCGACTTACTCGCCCAACGCGCCGCCGACGGCACGCTAATTGCCTCCGCTGCCAGCCTACCGTGGTACCAGAAGTCTGTGACAACCTTGGAACGCGCCGTTCCGCTCGATCACGAATTCAACGACGACAATCGTCGCAAAGAACTTCTTCGCGGTCGAAAACCCAACGAAATCACCGACATCGGAAATCACGAAATTTATTGGAATCTCGGCCTATCACATATGCGGCTTGGTAACTATGATGACGCGCTCAAGGCCTATCAATACATGTGCCACCTTGCGCCGGCCAATCCCGATTCCTATCAAAGCATCGCCTCCGCTAACATCGCTGCCGGCCGGAACGAAGACGCCGCAATCGCCCTACTCCAAGCGTTGCTCCTCGATGGTGGCCGTCAGGAACCATTGCGCTACCTCGTCGAGATTTACCGACAAATTGACCGGGACGGGACCGCTATCATTTTTGCTCCCGGCCATCCTGTCGCCCAGCTTAACGCCGATTGCCCGCTAGTCAAAACCCACATTTGTCGCGCCTATGCCGGCTTGAACCGCATCTTCCTCGATGCTCGTCAACCAGCACTAGCTCAGCAGACTCGCGACAATGCGCTCAACAACTACAAATGTTCCGCCGCCCTCTTCGACCGTCCGTCGGTGGTTGAAACGCGCTGACCATGCGCTGCGAAACTTTTGCCCCACTGAATGGCTATCCGCACAGCTTCACTCTTCGTGATTCATCTGACAACACTCGTGACAATGATTTTCCCTCTCACCTTGCTCAGGCTCATGGTTTTACCAACTTCGCAATGGCGGAACAGATTCATGGCACCGGTGTCGCTGTTGTCCAACAACCCGGCTTAGTTGCCGGCGTAGACGCACTCATCACCAGGCAGCGCGGCTTGCCACTAATTATCCGCTGCGCTGACTGCGCGCCTGTCTTTCTCATCGACCGCGCCACACCCGGTATCGCGCTGATTCACTCCGGGAAGCGCGGCACACTGACCAACATTATCGCCGCAGCCGTTCAAGCTCTGCAGCCGCGCGATTGTTGTGCATTTATCGGACCGTGCATTGGTCCGTGCCATTACGAAATAGATTTATGGGCCGGCATTGAGGCGCAATTACGCAACGCCGGTATCGTTGAGATTCACAATCCGCGCTGCTGCACTGCCTGTAATCTTGACCGGTATTACTCCTACCGTACCGAGCGTGGCCAAACCGGCCGCATGTTCGGCCTGCTCGCGTTGCCAATCTAACCAAGCACACAGCGAGTGCTGTCGCCATTAGAAATGGCGCCGGTAATTCTTGTAGGCTGCCTCGAATTCCGAGAAATCTTTATACCCGTAGATTTGCAATGCTGCTGCGACATCGTTGGTGGCGATCATCGACTCCACAAATTTTGGTAATCGCGTCGCGCGTTCCGCTGTTCGTGTCAGAAAATCCACAACGATAGCGGCTTCGGCGTAGAACGCCTTAATCTGCTCAAGCTGTTCTGGATATTGCTTGGCTTGGAACAACTGGTCGAGATGATACGGCATTGTCAGGCTCATCTGTTGCCGGAACTGTGTCAAGGTACTGGTCTTTCGCTGACCGAAGTATTCCGCGATGCCTTCGTTCAGCCACAGTGGCAGATGCCACCGGTAGAACCGGTTTAAAATCAGGTGCGTCATCTCATGCGCCTGCACTTTGCCTTTGCTGTCAAACCGGCCCTCCTCGCTCGCTGCGAGATAAAAGAACTCATCACCACGCGTCACGCCACCAG
>JBAXAT010000104.1:0-6204 GCA_037142335.1 Verrucomicrobiota bacterium
CCAATCAGGTAGTAAACTTATTGCTGTCGTTAGGAACGACATGCAAGGCCAATTGTCAATCAGTTGTTCAAGTCTTGCGGGAGTGATTCCAATGAGCGCGGATTCACTTTCTTTAATCCTGACTGGTCACGGTTTTGGCGTGTCTTCACTGCTGAATGCGTTGCCTGATCAGGTTTACATTAAAGACACGCACAGCCGATTTATCTTTGTTAATACCGCTACCGCCCGATTCATGAAGAAACCGGCCGCTGAACTGATCGGCAAGACAGATTATGATCTTTTCCCAAGTGGTCTTGCCGATGAGTTTTTCACCGAAGAAAAAAAACTGCTGACCTCTGGACTACCATTGGTGAACCGCGAATCGTGCATCACCGACCCTCCATCCAGTTTGCGTTGGGAATCAACAACCAAGGTACCCCTGCGAGACGACCTAAGCAAAATCATCGGTTTGATCGGTATTAATTGCGACATCACCGACCGTAAGCTTGCGCAAGAACAACTTCTGCAGCTGAACGCCGACCTCGCCCGTAGCCAAGTGGAGTTACTCACAACCTACGACAACCTCAAGCTTGCCCAAACCCAACTCATCCAAGCCGAGAAATTTGAATCCATCGGCCGGCTAGCCGCCGGCGTCGCGCACGAAGTTCGCAACCCGCTGTCAATTGTGTCAATGGGGCTTGGCTACATCGAAGACAGCCTGCCGAAAAACACGCCGGTCACTAACACTGTGCTTAATAACATGCGCGATGCGATTCTACGCGCCGACGCGATTATTTGCGAACTAATGGACCTATCATCACCACGCCGTCTGGATTTGAAGGATGAAGACGTGAGTAAGTTAGCGGAACGAGCATTGATTTTTGTCCGGCATGAACTACGCCACCCGCAACAGATCGAAGTCGTGCGCGAGTTTGCGCCGGATCTACCGGCCCAGCACGTTGATCGGATTCACATTGAACAGGTGTTTGTGAATCTTTTTATAAACGCTATTCACGCAATGCCAGACGGCGGGCGGTTGACAGTCCGTACGCTTCGCGATACAACCGGGGATGTGGTTGTAGAAATCAGCGATACCGGCCATGGCATCGCTGCGGAAAATTTCAAAAAAGTGTTTGAACCGTTTTTTACCACAAAGCCGTCAGGAATCGGTTCCGGAATGGGACTAGCTGTATCCAAGAGCATCATGACCCAACACGGCGGAAATCTCACACTAGCTAACCTGCCTAGTGGTGGCGTGTGCGCCCGCATGATTTTTCATAATAAAAAGGAGGCTGATCATGGAAGTTAAACGAGTACTGGTAGTAGATGACGAGGTGACATTCACAAGCCTAGTAAAACTCAACCTCGAAAAGACCGGTCAGTTCACGGTTCGCGAAGTAAACGATCCGTTGAAGGCACTGACAGCAGCACGCGAGTTCAAACCTGACATCGCATTACTCGACGTAATAATGCCGGGCAAGGACGGCGGCCAAGTGCTGGCGGAGTTACGCGCGGAGTTTACCGGACTGCCGGTAATTTTTGTGACCGCGACCATGACGCAACGCGGTTTACACCAACGGGACGATCAAATCAACGGTGTGCCGTTCATCGCCAAGCCTGTGGAAGCGAAGAAACTGATTAAACGAATCGAAGAAGTATTGGAAGATTAGCAATTCAGCAAGGAGACTATGCAAATCGCCAATGAAACAATTCAACAAGAAATTGCGGCCACTTTTAACAATGGGCTGCGGCTGCGCTACGGCGACGTACTCGGTTCACTCTACAGTGAGGTTGTCCGGTACCGGGCTGGTAACTTTATGGATATTGATGAGTTGCGCACTGAACTTGATACCGAAGCCGTGCCGGTGCTTCGCGACATCCTCAACAACAAAGTTCAACCACCGACGCTCCACGCCATCCGGTCGTTAATGATCGGCTGCGCTATTACTGGCGACCGGGACGCTGTATTACGTTGGGCAACCGCAGGCTTAAACCGCGCCCGTCAATTCGGCGGCGAATGGGCTGCCACCGTGCCCCAGTGGGAGTCTGTACAAAACGACCCTGGTCGATTTATCCTCTACGCCCGGCAACTTAAGTATTTCCTGCAACAACTCTAACACGCCCACTATAAAGCCCGTCAGGTTGACGCCAGCTGACTGGCGCGCTTGCAATCCGCGAGAGTTCATGCGAGCTTGCGCGCCAAACAAGAGAGGCATTACCGGTGTTGAATCACAATTTACGCCTGACGCTCATGGTGTTGCTTGCGCTCGAATTAACTGGTGTGTCGCACGCCGCGCCGGGCCAACTCAAAGCCGTGCGATTCGGCGGCGTTCTCTACGTCGCCGTGCGCGATATCGCTGCCTGCTATGAACTCGGCGTGAATCAATCAACGCAGACTGACCGGGTCAGCTACCGCTCTGCCTTGGCACAACTCACCGCCGATCACGACAGTCACGAAATCCTCCTTAACGGTGTCACACATTGGATCAGCGTCCCGGTCCTCGAAACGCACGGCCAGCTTTGGATTGCATCGCTCGATGTGCTCAAAGTCATTGATCCTGTACTCCGGCAGGGCCGGTCTCCCAGCAACACACCGGTCCGCACCGTCATGCTTGACCCCGGTCACGGCGGTAGTGATCGGGGAGCACGCGGCGTGACCGGTCGCGAAAAAGAACTCGCGCTCGACTTGGTCAAGCGGGTGCGACGGCTACTCGAAGTCGCCGGCCTCAAGGTTATTCAAACCCGCACAACCGACGAAAACGTAAGTCTCGATGACCGGGTAACGCGAACGGATCACACGCACGCGGATTTGTTTGTCAGCCTGCATTTTAATTCCGGCGGCAATGCGCAAGGCATCGAAACATACTGTGTCCCACCGGCGGGCGCGGTTTCAACTGCAAATCCGTTCCGGCAACTATTCGGCGGTGGCGAAGATAAATGTGCTAGTAACAAATTTGACGAAAAAAACGTCTGGTTGGCACATTGTGTTCAGCGATCGATGTTGCACGTTACCGGCGCGAACGACCGGGGGGTACGGCGCGCTCGGTTTGTTGTTATTCGTGACACCTCATGCCCGTCAATTCTGGTCGAGTCCGGGTTCTTAAGTAATCCAGTGGAAGAGCAGCGCCTGCTCACAGCGGACTACCGTGACAAGCTGGCCAAAGGCATTGCCGAGGGTATTTTGGAATACAAAAGAACACTCGAATAATGTTTATAAACCGTCAGGATGCCAGCCGGCAGTTGGCGAGTGATTGGAGCGCGGCAAACAACTAGAACTAGCGCTGCGCTGATTGCCGCATGGTGGCGTTGTTGTGGACCGGTTAGGTGGTATTTTTTCTCGCGATGCTACCAGGAGCTTGTTATCTTGCTAGTATGCGAATATGGCAATGTATTTTGATTATGTTGTTAGCCGGCTCGGCCTTGTGGGCTGGCTGCGGAAAACGTAAGGATGGCGCTACGTCAAAAACTCCCGCCACTAACCAGACCGTCCTAGTCGAGCTTGAGCCGTGGGAAGTGCGCGCAAAAGAATTGAAGGGCATCATAAAAGATGGCATGAGCGAAGACGAAGTTTTTACTGCTGCCGGTGATCCAAAGATGGTGCGGACCTTCTTCGGTGATAAGACGGCTGCCACGTGGCAATACGAGCTGGGTGCCGGTAATTGGTTCAACGTACAGTTTAATAAAAGCAATCGTGTCGACAGCGCGGGACTTGAAAGTCTAGTCAAACCGCAAAACTAAATACGGTTGCACCGTGTGGTGCGAGGCTTGCCATTGGCATAGGCGGTGTGCTACAAGGCGGCCATGTTTAAGCAACAGCAGACCATTAAACGGCCTGTTACGTTTACCGGCACCGGCATCCATACCGGCAACAAAGTCACCATGACTTGGAAGCCGGCCCCGGTTGACCACGGCATCAAATTTATGCGCGTGGACCTCGACAGCCACCCGGTCATCGAACCACACATCTGCAACGTCGGCGACACGACGCGCTGGACCACAATCGGCAGCAACGGCGCAGTCATTCACACAGTCGAACACGTGCTCGCCGCGCTCACCGGCAGCGGCGTTGACAATTTACTCATCGAACTCGACGGTAACGAACCGCCGGTCGGCGATGGCAGCGCTAAACCATTTGTGGAACTGGTCAAGGAAGCCGGTCTCCAGCCGCAAGAAGGCCAACGCGAAATCTTCCAGCCGCGCGAAATTGTTCACGTCGCCGTCGGCGAATCATTTGCCATCATTTTGCCGAGCGACCAACTCCGCGTCAGTTGTACAATTCACTTCGGCAAGCCTGGCCTCGACGCGCAATACTTGAGTCTGGCCATCGAGACGGAAACATTCGCCACACAACTAGCCGGCGCACGGACGTTTGCGTTTTATGACGAAATCCAATATTTGACGGACAAAGGCTTGATTAAAGGCGGCAGCCTCGAAAATTCTATGTTGATTCGTGGCGACACCTTACTTGCCACCGAGCCGCTGCGTTACCGGGACGAGTTTGTCCGCCACAAGATTCTCGACATCCTCGGCGACATCACCCTGCTGGGGCGACCGCTGGCGGCACACATCGTCGTCGTACGGCCCGGTCACGGCTTGAACGCCGAAATCACGAAGGCTTTGGCTAAGTTATTGGAGAAAAGACAACCCGCCCCGGTCCCATTCACGCCACTGATGCCGGCTGGCGAACCGGTCGCCGCCGCCATGGACATCATGAGTTTGCTCAACGTCATGCCGCACCGGTATCCCTTTTTGATGATTGACCGGATTCTGAAAATCGAAGGTGAACAAAAAATCGTCGGTTTGAAAAACGTCTCTGTCAACGAGCCATATTTCCAAGGCCACTTCCCTGGCCACCCGATTATGCCTGGCGTGTTGCAACTCGAAGCGATGGCGCAAGTCGCCGGCATCCTGATGTTGCGCGCCGGTGAGAACGCCGGCAAAGTCGCCTACTTCATGAGCGCCAACAACGTCAAATGGCGCAAGCCCGTCCGTCCCGGCGACCAACTCATCATCGAAATCGAAATGGGTCGTTCCCGCGGTAAAATTGCCAAAGCGACTGGCATCTGCAAAGTTGATGGCGATGTTGTCAGCGAAGCCGAAATTATGTTTTCGATTATGGATCGAGCTTAACCGGTCGCCGGGACAGCTTCGCCAGATCAAACCGCGACAACAGTTGCGCTGGTAAGATTGCTTCACTGTTTGCCGCCCAACCGCAACTCGCGGCAAGCATTCCCACCACCTGCGCTGCCGGGATACCGACTTCACGGAGCGCCGCTAACCGCGTTGAATCGCGCCGTTTCGCCATCCGTTCGCCGCCGGCATCGAGCACGAGCGGCACGTGCAAATACCGGGGTGGCGTCCAACCCAGAGCTCGGTACAACAACAGTTGCCGGGGCGTTGAACTAAGCAGGTCGTCACCACGCACGACTTCGGTCACGCCTTGAAAATGATCATCCACAACCGTGGCGAGTTGATACGCCGCGATGCCATCGTTCCGGAACACAACAAAATCACCGCATTGCGCCGCCGCGTCCATCCGGCAATGACCGTGAAGCGCGTCGTCGAACTCCACCGGTATGCCGGTCACTACAAACCGCCACGCCGGCGGCCGGTGGCTCGCACGCGGTTGCTGACGACAGGTGCCGGGATAAATCGGCCCTTCCTCGCCGGTATGCGGAGCGTGCAACGCCATTTCAATTTCGCGCCGGCTACACACGCACGTATAAACGGCACCGGCGGACTGGAGTTGTTGTAATGCCACCGTGTAGTCCGCACCGCGTTGACTCTGGAAGACCGGCGCGCCATCCCAATCGAGGCCAAGCCAGCGCAAATCTTCTATGGCTTGCTCGACATAACCGGGTTTAACACGCGCACGGTCAAGGTCGTCAATCCGCAGCACGACGCGCCCGCCAACCGCGCGCGCCGACAACCAAGCGATGAGAAATGTCCGCGCATTGCCGAGGTGCAAACCTCCGCTAGGTGTTGGAGCAAGTCGGCCGGTAATCATGGTTAGAATAGAAATCATATTTCCGGCAAGTTGACGAGTCGCAAGGTTGACCGGTATGCGGGATTCGTGTAAGAGCTTGCCGGTAAGTGATTCATCCAACAGCCATTATTCATCCGCAGGCGCAGATTGGCGCGAACTGCGAAATCGGGCCGTATTCTGTCATCGGGGCGAACGTCACGCTCGGTGACGGTTGCCGTCTGCATTCACACGTGGTGCTG
>JBAXAT010000105.1:0-6167 GCA_037142335.1 Verrucomicrobiota bacterium
CCCGATGATGATGACGGCTTCGGTCTGCGGGTCGGTCTCAAACATTTCCAGTAGGTCGATGAAGTCGAGGCCTTTGACCGGATCGCCACCGATACCGATGCATGTGCTTTGGCCCATGCCAAGCGAAGTAAGTTGCCAGACAGCTTCATATGTCAACGTGCCGGAGCGACTGATGACGCCAACCGGGCCTGGCTTGTGAATGTAACCCGGCATGATTCCGATCTTACAGGCACCGGGTGTGATGATGCCGGGGCAGTTCGGGCCGATAAGCTTTACGCTGGTGCCTGCCAGAGCGCGTTTCACCCGCACCATGTCGAGAACCGGGATGCCTTCAGTGATCGCTATAATCAACTCGATGCCGGCATCGGCGGCTTCGAGAATGGCGTCAGCCGCGAATGCGGCCGGGACGAAGATACACGAAACATTTGTGGAAGTTTCACGGACGGCTTCGGCGACGGTATTGAATACCGGAACCTTGGCAGCATTGAGTTCAACAGTTTCGCCGCCACGGCCGGGGGTAACCCCACCCACGACATTGGTGCCGTACTTGGCACATTGTTCAGCGTGAAATTTGCCGGCGGAACCGGTCAGACCTTGGACAATCAGGCGTGTGTTTTTATCAACGAGAATGCTCATGAGAGGCTCGCGTGCCGGTGGTTGATAATGGCCATCAAACCGCCGATGCGGAAACTGGAGTTGCGCCACTGGAAGGTTTCGACCGCGGTGTCGTGCAGCGCTTCTTCGTACTCGCGCATAAACCCTTCGACTTCATTATCCGGGATCTCGACCACCAGCGGGTGCTGGACGTTTTCGTAGTAAAGGTAAAGCTTCATGCAGCCTTCTTTGCAGCGGCGACAACTTTCTGCGCCGCATCGGCCAGGCCGTCGGCGGTAATAATCGGCAGACCGCTGTCTTTAAGAATCTGTTTGCCAAGATCAACGTTGGTGCCTTCCAAGCGGACGACGAGCGGGACGCCGAGTTTGACTTCCCGCACCGCGCCGACAATGCCGGTGGCGATTACGTCGCACTTCATGATGCCGCCAAAGATGTTGACGAGGATGCCGGCAACATTTTTGTCGCCGCAGAGAATCTTGAACGCTTCGGTCACGGTTTCCTGCGTGGCGCCGCCGCCGACGTCAAGGAAGTTTGCGGGGTTGCCGCCGTAATGCTTGATGATGTCCATCGTGGCCATCGCGAGGCCAGCGCCGTTGACCATGCAGGCGATATCTCCGTCGAGGCCGATATAGTTGAGGTTGTGCTTGGAGGCTTCGACTTCGCGCGGGTCTTCCTCGTTGAGGTCGCGCATCGCGGCGATATCTTTGTGCCGGTACAGCGCATTATCGTCAAAACTGAACTTCACATCAAGCGCGATGACCTTGCCACCGTCGTCCACAATCAGCGGATTGATTTCGATGAGCGAGGCGTCAGTCTCAATAAAAGCCCGGTACAGGTTCTGCAGTAACGCGACGGTCGGCAATAGCTGGTCGCCGCCGAGACCGAGCGCGTAGGCGATTTTGCGAGCCTGGAATGATTGCATCCCAACGGCCGGGTCGATGACTTCCTTGAAAATCTTTTCGGGTGTTGTGGCGGCGACGGCTTCGATGTCCACCCCGCCTTCCGTGCTAGCCAGAAAAGACGGACGACCGACGGAACGATCTACGAGGATGCTCAGGTAAAGTTCGCGTTTGATGACCGGCGCGGCAGCGACGAGGACTTTGCGAGCGACTTTGCCGTGTGGACCGGTTTGATGGGTGACAAATGTTTTGCCGAGCATTGCGCTGGCAAGCTGACTGGCTTCGGCTGGTGTATTGCAGAGCTTAACGCCACCGGCTTTGCCGCGGCCACCGGCATGAATCTGGATTTTGACAACGAGTTTACTGGCGTTGAGATCGCGTGCGACTTTTTCGGCCTCATCCGGCGTGGCTGCGACAGCTCCGGGCGGAATCGGCACGTTGTAGCGGCGCAAAATTTCTTTGGCTTGGTATTCGTGTACGTTCACAGTAGCTCAAGTTTTCGATTGGCGTTGGTCGAGCGACACGAAGTGACGCTCGGTTTGGCCGCTGTAAATCTGGCGCGGCCGGTAAATCCGGGTGCCTTGGGTGTCAACAATTTCTTTGTAGTTGGCAATCCAGCCCGGCATCCTCCCGATGGCGAAGATGACAGTGAACATTTCTTTCGGAATGCCGATGGCGCGCATAATGATGCCGGAATAAAAATCTACGTTCGGGTAAAGCTTACGCTCGACGAAATACGAATCTCGCAAAGCGGCTTCCTCGAGGTGCTTAGCGATGTCGAGGAGCGGGTCGTTGATATTAAGGACCTTGAGAATTTTGTCACATTGCGCCTTGATGATTTTGGCGCGGGGATCGTAGTTTTTGTAAACGCGGTGACCGAATCCCATCAGTCGCTTACCGGAGTTTTTATCTTTCGCTGCCGCGATGAATCGGGAACCGTCGTCACCGGAACGATGAATGTCTTCGAGCATTTCGATAACCGCCTGATTTGCTCCGCCATGCAACGGTCCCCACAAAGCGCACACACCACCGGCCGCACTAGCAAATAAATTTGCCTGACTCGAAGCAATCATGCGAACAGTCGAGGTCGAACAATTCTGTTCATGGTCTGCGTGCAAAAGAAAAATCAAATCGAGCGCGCGAACGACTTCCGGCTTGAGGTCGTAATCTTGGGATGGCTCGGAGAACATCATGTGGAGGAAGTTAGCGGTATATTTGTAAGCCGGTTTCGGATAAATCGCCGGTAAGCCGTGGGAAACGCGGTAGGCAAACGCCGCAATTGTGCGCACCTTGGAGAGGAGGCGGGCAGCTTGGAGGTCAAACGTATCCGCTTTGTAACCCTCGATTAAGCGCGGGTGATAACAGCTCACCGCATTGATCATGGAAGACAAAATCGCCATCGGATGCGCGGTTGCCGGAAAAGTCGCGAAATGGTTTTTCATGCTCTCGTGGAGCATTTCATTGGCGGTGAGCAAATCGGAGAAGCGCTTCAACTGGGAACTCGTCGGCAACTCGCCATAAATAATCAGGTAGGCGGATTCGACGAAGGTTGATTTTTCTGCGAGCTCTTCAATCGGATAGCCTCGATACCGGAGGATACCCTTGTCGCCGTCGATGAAAGTGATCTTACTGACGCACGAACCAGTGTTGCCGTAGCCGTCGTCAAGCGTGATGTGACCGGTTTGCTGGCTGAGCGTTGAAACATCAATGCCGTGTTCGCCTTCGCTACCGACGACCACTGGAAAAGTGTACGCCTTGCCGTCGAGTTCTAGTTTTGCTTGTTTACTCATACCAATCCTCAGTTTCGTTCTGAATTATTGATTTCGCCACCGATCGCCACGCCACGCACAAACTTTGTATAAAGACACCGGCACACACCGTCAACAGCAAATCAGCCGGTGTCAATCGGGTTTGACGAATTTACGCGGAGCTTCCAGCTTGATGAGCTTGATTTCCTGAGCGGTCAAGTCAAGTAGGGCGATCGCCAACTGCATAGTGCGGCGGGCACGCAAGTGCAGGTAGCCAGTCGTTACTGCCACCAACAGCCACGCTGAAAACACCCACCACGGATGCGGCGCAGTGTGCTGCGTTACAAATATGAACAACGCTACAAACGCCACTACCGACCAAAAAACCACCTTCGCCACCAGTGTCCAGCCGGCGACCAGCCGGGCACGGAGCAGGCGTTTGTTGCCGCCGTGATTCTCAGCAACGGTGTTGACGACAACCTTTGTGAACCGGTCTCCGAACACCGTCACGTCGTACTCATCCCACCCGCTGTCAGCACTCGCCTGCCATTGGTCGCGCTCGAGCACTTCCAAAAGTTTTGCTAAAAACTCAAACCGCTCGATTCCTAACTCATTCCAATAATTTAACGTGTAAATATTTCTCACACCGTCATAGGTTTCGGCCATCGCACTGACATTGGTGCGAGCTGCCGAAGGCGTTTCCGACCGGTGCAAACGGTGGGCATACCGCGGCCAGCCGCGCGCGATCGGTTGGAGAAAATACATCAACGCCACCAGTGGTCGTGACCAGCGCTGGCGCGTCCGCACTGGCAAATTCACGTGCCATGCAGCACCAATTGCCACTGCCAAGCTTGCGGCAAACGTCAGTGCAGGCAACGGCCATAGCGCCGGCCATAGCAACGTCAGCAACACACCGCCGAGTGTGATCATCACATGCCATTCCAAACTTGTCACCAGCATTGCCACGCCAGCTGGTTCCGGCGTGTACAACGTCTGAAACAGCCCGCTGCCAAACACGCCATGGTAAATCACAAACCGGCCAAACAACCCGGCAATCCGCGCCGGATTGTAAATCCGCCCACGCCAACGCATCCCGCCGAGGTTGTTGAAATATTCTGGGTGCTTGTACCGGAGTAAAGCCTCGGCAACGCCGTAGCCGCGTTGCTGACGCAAGTACGCGCCCGCTGTATTGCGCCGGTAATGCCAAACAAACCCGGCATGACTAAACGCAATTTTTCGCCCCCGCTGGATTAAGCGCCAACAGACGTCCACATCGTCACCCGCTGCCCGGTAAATCGGATCGAAGCCTTCAATTTCATCAAGCGCCCAGCGCCAAAACGCCATATTGCAGCCAGGAATGTGTTCGGCAGTGCGATCGTCAAGCATCACGTGTGCTGGTCCACCCGGTGCGACAGATACAACGCCAGCCACCCAGTTGTCTTCGACCGGTGGGAAATTATGACCACCGATGGCGCAGGCGTCGGTCTTCAGCAAATCTCCGACTATGTAATCGAGCCAATCTTCATCAACCCGGCAATCGCTGTCGGTGAACGCGATGATTTCACCGGTCGCCGCGTTGATACCGGTATTGCGGGCGTTCGACAGGCCGAGATTGCTCTGGTGAATCGTCTTCACCTCTGGGAACTGGGCCGCAATTTTCGGCGTATCATCGGACGAACCGTCATCCACGAGGATAACTTCGTAGTTTGGGTAATGGAGATGCCGGAGCGAATTCTAGCACGCCGGCAAGGTGCGCCCACCATTGTAACTGGCAACGACCACGCTGACTTTGGGGTATTTCGCCAACGGGAAATAAGGCGCGCGCCCGAATTGCTCGGCCACAGCTGCGAACGACGCTTTGGGTTTTCGGTCTCGGTCGGTCAACCCGAAAAACCAATTATCAATCTGGTGTCCGCCGGTATGCCAGTCGTCGGTAAACGCGAAAATGAATGTGCCAGCCAGTCCGGCTCGGAACGCGAGTTCAATGTGGCCACCGAGGAATTTGGCTTTTGCTTCTTCGCCTTCGCGTTGCGAGTCCATACCAAATTCAGCCAATACGAGCGGCTTGCCACCGGCTTGGCTCTGCAACCGGTCGAGATAATTTTCAAACGGTTTCTGGTCGTGGAGATAGACATTAAAACTCACGAAATCGAGACTCTGCGGCTGCAGGAATTCCGTCGGCGGATAATTAACAAATGTAACAAGCAACTGCGGGTCAATCGCCTTAACGATGCCGGTCAGTTCATCGAGAAAATCTTCGATTTTGCGGGCACCGTACCAGCGAGCGATATCCGGTGGGATTTCATTGGCAAGCGTGATGGCGAATACCGCCGGATGGCCAGCGGTCGCCTCCGCCGCGCGCCGAGTGGCATTGCGGGCAAAGGCTTTCGAATCGTCGTCGTCGAGGAAACAAGTGTGCTTCGGCCAGTAATAATCCACCAGCACCTTCAACTCATACCGGTGCGCCATGTCGAGGAACCAGCGCGGCGGGATGTGGTAGACGCGGACGCAGTTGGCGTTGAGTTCCCGGATCAGTGCAAAATCTTTTTCCACCCGCTCCGGCTTCGGGAAGGTGTCGCCACCGGGTCCCGGCTGGAATGGCCCGTAAGTCACGCCTTTCGGAAAGAATTTCTTCGCCCCAATGCGGAAAAACTTGCCGTCGGCTACCACGCGTTCGGCTGGCGGCACGTTCGCGAGATTAATCGGCAACTCCGGTTGGCTCCCGGTAATAGATTGATTGTTAGGCACGCTTGGTTTGTATTTGAGGATACAGCTAAGTCACTGAAACTCGATAGTTTTGTTTGTAGCAAATCGCAGTCATATCGTCAACTCGCTGTAAATTCGGTGGTTATTCACGCATTACTTGGACAGTAGGTGTGGCAGCCAGGTCGTCAATGGCGGGACA
>JBAXAT010000106.1:0-6144 GCA_037142335.1 Verrucomicrobiota bacterium
GAGTTTGCAGGTCAACTGCACCATCACCAAGCACAACGTCAACCAGGTCGAGTTGCTCTACGATAAGGTGGTGGCGCTCGGAGCGGACGCGTTGCATTTGTTCATGCTGGTACCGGTCGGCTGTGGCGTGCAGATTGCCGAGGCGAACATGTTGCCGGCGACTGAATACGAGCGCGTGTTGAATTGGATGTACGACAAGAGCAAGCTCCGACAACTTCATCTCAAGGCGACGTGCGCGCCGCATTATTTCCGAATCATGCGCCAGCGCGCCGCGAGTGAACACATCCGCATCGAGGCGAGCCACAGTCATGGCAAGCCGCAGGGGCCCGGCCATCATCACGACATGTCGGCGATGACGAAAGGTTGTCTGGCCGGCAGCGCAATTTGTTTTGTGTCGCATACCGGCGAAGTCTTTCCATGCGGTTACTTGCCGGTCAGCGCCGGTAATGTAAAAAAACAATCACTCCGCACGATTTGGGAGAGCGCCGAAGTGTTCCGCCGGTTGCGCAATCCCGACGAACTCGAAGGGAAGTGCGGTTGTTGCGAGTTCAAGAAGGTTTGCATGGGGTGCCGGGCGCGGGCGTTTTACGAAGCCGATGGCAATTACATGGCCGAAGAGCCATACTGCATTTACGAGCCAAAACGCCAGCACCGCCCGGAAGTGGAGACAGTGTAATGGTTAATATCACAAAACTTTATTGCGGCGTTGATCAGCCGGCCGACAATCTCCGATATGGTCACGGCCACGGTTCGCCGAAATCAGCGAGCGAACGACGGCCAATCGTCGTTTGGAATGTGACGCGAACTTGCAATCTCAAGTGTGTCCATTGCTACTCCGATAGTTTCGCGCAGAAATATCCCGGCGAGTTAACGCACGAGCAGGCGGTGGCGAATATTGACGATGTAGCGGCGTTCAAGGTGCCGGCTTTACTGTTTTCGGGCGGCGAACCGCTAGTGCGACCGGATACGCTCGAACTAATGGAGTACGCGACGAAGAAAGGATTGCGCGTCACTCTGTCGACGAACGGGACGATGATTGATGAAACGATTGCCGCCCGGCTCAAACAAATCGGCGCAACTTATGTCGGCATCTCGCTCGACGGCATCGGGCCGACCAATGACCATTTCCGCGGTGTGACCGGCGCGTTCGACAAAGCGGTGCGCGGGTTCCGGAATTGTTCAGCGGTCGGGCAGAAGGTGGGATTGCGACTGACGCTGACACGGCGCAATTGCATGGATCTGCACCAGATTTTTGATTTCATCGAAGCGGAGGGTGTTCAGCGCGCATGTTTTTATCACCTCGTTTATTCCGGACGCGGCAGCGCCGCGGATGAACTCAAGCCGGCCGAGGTGCGCCGGGCGATGGATATCATTTTTGAGCGCACATTGAGCTTCCACAAGCGCGGCTTGAGTAAGGAAATCCTCACCGTGGATAATCACGCTGACAACGTCTATCTCTATCTCAAGCTCCGTGAAACCAATCCCGAATTCGCGGAGCAGGTCTACCAGTTGATGAAATGGAACGGTGGTGGTGCGAATTCATCCGGTGTCGGCATTTCGAACATTGACACGCAAGGGAACGTCCATCCCGACCAATTCTGGCAGGTGGCCACACTGGGCAACATCAAGCAGCGGCTGTTCAGCGAAATCTGGAGCGACAATTCGATTCCGCTGTTAGCCGGGTTGCGCAACCGGCTGCCGTTGCTGAAAGGCCGGTGCGGGGCGTGTCGGTTCAAGGAGATTTGTGGTGGCAGTTTCCGTGTCCGCGCGCTACAAGTATATGGCGATCCGTGGGCACCGGATCCGGCGTGTTACTTGTCTGACGAAGAAATTGGTGTCACGGCCGCAATGGCAGTTCCGGTAACGTGAACGACAAACCGCAAAACCCGGTCGAAGCCTTGCGCTATCAAGAGCAGCGTGGGCTGGACAATGTGCCGGGCTATGCGGTCGGCTTGCAGTTTCAACTCAGCAATGGTCCGCGCGTCTACATCGCACTTTCAACAACGGAGTTGGTGTTATATCTCGGTGCCGACTTGGCGGTACATTACGATCTCAAAGGCCGGTTGGTTAAAGTCTCGGACCGGGAACAATTCTGGCGGCGCAGCCTTTCCGGTCGGGTTCTTCACAGTCGCAAACTGACCGCCGAAGATGGTGGCGGCTTGGAGCGCAACGTCTTGTCCGACAGCGATGCGCGAACGGTCGTCCAGCAGGTTCAACCGCATACCATTGGCGTGTTTGAGGCATTGCAAGATCCTGGCGTGGTGTTCGAAGTGGCGAAACCGACAGCCGTCGAAGCCCGGCAGCGCATCGAGACGGTGTTGCGGCAGGCAGCCAGCTTTGACGAGCCAGCGGCGGCGCGCGACGCACAGCAGTTTCAGGCGATTTACGGGCGCGTTGCCGTGTTACCGCCAGACCAGTACAACGCGCTTGTGTTGCAGGCCACCGAAGGTTGCGCTTATGACGGCTGCACATTTTGCGGCTTGTACCGTGGTGTGAAGCACCGCAAAAAATCGGTCGACGAATTTCGACAACACACTCGCGATGCGCTCCGGTATCATGGCGAAGGTCTGCGTGCCCGCCGGTCAGTTTTCCTTGGCGAAGCCAACGCGTTGACCCAGCCGACATCGATTCTGAAAGACTTTTTCCACGTCATTACCGAACACCTAGAATTGCCGCCGCCGGAACAACCCAGTGCCGGGATCAGCGCGAGTTGGTGGCTCGGCGATGAGAAACGATTTGACGGCATAAGTTCCTTCCTTGATGCGTTTACCAACACCAGTCGGACCGTGACGGATTATCGGGGATTACGAACTGCCGGATTGCGGCGCGTGTACATCGGCTTGGAAAGCGGCGACCAGTCGCTGTTAGAATGGCTTCGCAAACCGGCCACGCCGGACGCTGTTGTGAAGTGCGTCCGGTTGCTGAAGGAATGTGACATCATAGTCGGTGTCATCGTGCTTGTGGGTGCGGGCGGACACGAAAACGCCGCTGGTCACGTTCGCGAAACGATCCGCGTGCTGAACGAAATGCCGCTGGGCCGGAACGATTACATTTATTTTTCGCCATTGGTGGTTTATCCAGGTAGTCAGTACGACACGCAGGCGATGAGCGATGCTGTGACGCCATTGTCGGTCGAGGAAATGCACCAGCAGGAACAGGCGATCCGACTGGGCTTACACTTTGACCAGCGGCGCGGTAAGCCGTATCTTGCCCGGTATGAGTTGGAGACGTTCGTCTACTAATTCGGCTTAACGAGCTTGGCCTTGGCCGTGCTTGTGGACAGGTTGTCTCTCACTATTGTCCGAGCTTGTTCGCTAAGTTGTTCAAACGGAGGCAGACCAGTTCGCTCAGTGATTTCGGGTGCGCTGCGGGTTTTCATGTACTCGCGCCAGACGGTCCGCGCCATTAGTTGAAACCCTTGTGCCCGGTCCTCGTCACCCATGGCGAGCCAAAACCAGCTTTGCTGCAACGCGCCGAGCACAACGCCGGTCGCTTCGGGTTGGCTGATGTTGCGCATCAGGGTTGTCAGTCCCGAATAGACAAATGCATCCAATCCTTGCTTGAATTCGGGCGCCGGATACCGGCGGCGTAAATCAGTAAAGACATCTCGCGCCTCCGCGAGGCGATGATTCGTGAACAACATCATCACCGCGGTGCGCAGGAAATTTCGGTGCCCGGATTGCATGCTCGTCTCACCGGGGCTGTCGGCGATAGCCTTTTCATAAGCCTTGCGTGCTTTTTCAAAGACCTTGAGATTCGGGCCGGGAATGAAAACTTGCTCCGACCGGTTGATGAAGAGTTCGCCTTCCAATGCGGCGTCGGCCATCGATTGAAAAATCATCCGGTCCAGTTGCACCGCGTCGAAACCGGTTGCAAACTTCTTGCCGCGCCACGCCCAGTAAATCGCATGGGCCTGTGGTAACCGCCAATCGAGCGGGCCGTATTCGCGGTCCACCTGTTGCATAATGGCCGGGTCGAGTTTGTAAACGTCCTGCATTACCTGCACCCGGCTGCCGTTCAGCTGCTGGTAATTCGGCCGCGGCCCATCAAACAGCGCCGCCATCTCGTCGGCCCACCAGCGTTTGTAGTAGCCGTTCATCTGGTCGCTGTTACCGGACATTTTGTGTTGATAGATCCAGCCGAGTTCCCGGTACAGATTTGGTTCGCCGGGATTAAAGCGCAGCCCTTCATCGCGCAAGAGGATGATGCCTTGCCTGACCCAGCGCCACCGGTCGGCAGGATTATTGAAGAGTACACTGACATTGTAGGCCATGTTCCACGCGTGAAACGCCCAGACTTGTTTCATGCGCGGTTCGAGCTTTGTGATCCAATCCGCCAGTTGCACCAGCTCAAAATACTTACCGTCCTGCTGCAAGCCCGACGCGCGCAGCCAGAGCAGATCCGCGATTACGCCGCGAAAGCCGCCCAGCGCCACCGTCGTGAACGCCACCAGTGGCGGTGTGTTTTCCAATGGCTCGCCGGTCGTGAGCCGGAGTTCCCGGCGCATCTGCACCAACGGCTGTTGCAACCGGCCTGCCTGCCAGAAGCAGACACCGGCAATCAGCAATAACCAAATAGTCGCGCCACGTTTCATTGACTTACGATGGTAACCCCAGTTCCCGGCGGTTAAAAATCCAAGTACCGACTGCCGCCAGAATCCCGCCGGCCACAAGTACCTGGCACCACCAGACGCCGCCCACCCACCACCAACTCACCAGTTCGCCGACCGCCAGCGGTTCGAGCGGGCTAGCCGTCTGAAACGGTTTCGTCATCCAAAATAATCCGACGTACACAAAATGCATCAGCAGATCAAGCAGGCCGGGCGTCGTCCCGGGGTTCATCGTTGACCCGATGATGAACGTCTCCTGCGTCAACGTTTGCAGGTAACTGCCGATGTTCATGAGTATGACCGCGTAGGCTGTCGTCAATGCCGCCACCGGCAACGAGAACAAGCTGCCCATCGTTACCGCCAGCGCTCCGAGAAACGCCAATTCTCCCAGTAGCACCAGGAGGCACCGTGAAAAGTTTGCCAGGAAACTGCTTTCATAAACAAGTAGTTGCACGCCATCCGCCGGTGCGAAAACCATCGCGAGCGGTTCGGGGTTTACATTCGCAATGTCGACCGTCAACGTGCTATCCGCCGCTACCAGCGCGGCCGGTATTTGGAAGGTATGCATGCCGTTCGGCGCGGCTAGTTCCGGACGCTGGAACCGGTCTGGGCGTGTCGGTGCGCCGGCCAACCAGATACACGCAACCGGATTCTTGTTGTTCTGTGAGGATGTAAATTTATACCGTACCACCAGTGATCGCGGTGTGGTTGCTGGAACTTTAAAAATATGGCGCATCATCAAATTCGGCGGCACTGCGTGCGCCTGTTGCAACAAGGTTTGCCGGATTGCTGCCAGCGCCTGATCAGGTCGCGTCTCTTTCGGTAACATGCCACGACGGCGTTGCTCTTCGAAAATCCGCTGGGCATCCGCCTCGACCGCTACCGGCTCCGCGTTGACGACGCGTCGCGCCACCAACCATTCTTCACGCAACGTCGCACGATCTTGGGGAGACAAGTTTTGTTGGCTCAAATGCCAGTGCAATAACCCGTATGTCACACCGCCCGCCACGGTCAGCAACGCGGCGTTCAGTGCCAGTAAGCCTAGCCATTTCCCGAGCCACAGCTGGGCGCGAGTGACCGGCTTGGTCACGAGCAAATGGACTTGGTGTTCCTGTACCTCGTTGGCAATCGCCGCGCAACCGGCCCAGAGCGTCGCGATGGAGAGGATGATATTCACCGCGCCGAGCGTGTAGCGGAGTAACACCTGCACCGCGCCGGTCAGCGTGCCATCGCCTTTGATCGTCATCGGTAGCGCAATGATCGCGATGAGTAGTAACGCCAATAACATCAGTACCACCCGCGACCGAATTGCGGAGCGGATGGCGATGCCGGCAATGGCAAAAACTTTCCTCATGCTACGGCTTGGTGGAATCGAGCAACCGGCTGAGTTTTTCGTCGGCTTGCCGTTTCGCATCAGCACTCGGCGGCGGAACCGGCAAGGCTGCCGGCGGCGGAGTCGTTACGAGCTGTTGGAGCTTGTCATCACCGGCGAGATACCGGGCCACGCCTGCAGCCGGGCCGACACCGCTGGCTTC
>JBAXAT010000107.1:0-6139 GCA_037142335.1 Verrucomicrobiota bacterium
GGTTGTGTTTGGCGTGGCGCTGGTCACATTCTTCCTGTTCCACGTCGTCGGCTGGGATCCGGCATCGCAAATGCTGGGCCGGCACGCTTCAAAAGATGAAATCACGGCGCTGCGGACGGAACTCGGTCTCGATTTGCCGAAGTGGGTTAACTTCGCCGCCGCCGGCCGGCAAGGTTGGACGCATCTCTTCGATTCGCAGTGGTTCTTCTATTGCAAACAAATCGTGACGCTCGATTTCGGACGGTCGTTTGCCAGCCATCAGAAAATCTCGACGTTGATGTTGAACGGTATTGTGCCATCGCTGGTTCTGGCAGTGCCAATTTTCTTTATCGAGTTATTGGTGGCGATTTCCATCGCGCTGTTAGCGGCGTATTACCGGAACACGTGGATTGACCGGTCGCTGGTGGTGTTGTGCGTTGTCGGTATGAGCATCAGCTACCTCGTTTACATCCTCGTCGGCCAATACGTGCTGGCCTACCGGCTCCAGTGTTTTCCAATTTGGGGCTACGAATCGTTGAAATATCTTATCCTGCCAGTGCTGGTCGGCTTGGTCAGCGGACTGGGTGGCGAAGTCCGGTTTTACCGGACGGTGATGCTCGATGAAATGTATCAAGATTACGTCCGTACCGCGTTCGCCAAAGGCTGCCGGCAACGGACGGTTCTATTCAAACATGTCTTGAAAAACGCGATGATTCCAATCGTCACGCACACGGTCATCACAATTCCATTCCTCTACACCGGCAATCTCCTGCTCGAAACCTTCTTCGGTATTCCCGGTGTCGGCTATCTCGCTGTTGAAGCCATCAACTCCAATGACATCCCGGTCATTAAAGCGACCGTCATGATCGGTTCGATCGTGTACGTGGTTGCGAGTCTGGTGACCGATATCTGTTACGCGCTCGTGGATCCGCGGATCAAATTGCGATGACCACGACCACACAACGGCCGGCCACACTCTGGCAAATCGCTTGGCGCCAACTGCGCCGCAACCGGCTCGCCATGGTCTGCCTCGGCATCATCGTGCTCTACGCCGGTATCGCCCTCTACGCGGAAAGCTCCTACTGGTATTACCGGCTCGCGCAAAAAACCGCGCCCTACCGGGCCGTGGATTTCACCCACCGCTTCGCCGATCCGTCACTCAGCCACCCGCTCGGCACCGATGCGCTCGGTCGCGATGTGTTCCGACAGGTCGTGCAAGGCACGCGCGTCGCGTTCGAGGTCGGCATCCTCACATCGCTTATCGCCATCCCGATTGCTGTCCTTCTCGGAGCGTTTGCCGGTTACTTCGGCCGCAAGACCGACGACGCGATTGTCTACACCTACACCGTTTTTGACTCGATACCGGGGCTACTGTTTATTTTTGCCGTCAACATCGTCATCCGCGGTCTATTGACTCACACGCCGAGCGGACAGACATTGGCCAGGTATTTCGACCCCGGCGTCATTGCCGTCGCGCTCGGCATCGGCCTAACCACGTGGGTTGGGTTGTGCCGGCTGATTCGCGGCGAATACATCAAACACCGCGACCGGCAATACGTCCTCGCCGCTCAAGCGCTCGGGGCGCGCCCGGTCGCCATCATGTTCCGCCACATCCTGCCGAACGTCCTGCATCTGGTGATTATCAATTTCTCGTTGCGCTTTCCCGGCGCAATCCTGACTGAGGTCGTCCTCAGCTACCTCGGCATCGGCGTGGCCGGCGAACCGAGTTGGTATCATGATCAGCGACGCCAAGATCCGGCTCTGGCAAGGGCGCTGGTACGAACTCGGCGGTGCGACTCTCGCCATGTTCTTCATTGTGCTCGCGTTTAATTTGTTTGGTGACGCCCTCCGCGACGCGCTAGATCCAAAACTCCGCACCGCCGAGGCGAAGACAGCATGAGTGCGCTCCTCGACGTGCGGAATTTGCAAGTTAGCTTTTTCACCGATGAAGGCGAAGTGCGCGCGGTGGACGGCGTTTCGTTTGCCATCCAACGCGGCGAGACGCTGGCGCTCGTCGGCGAATCCGGTTGCGGCAAGAGCGTGACCGCCTTGGCGCTGGCGCGGCTCGTTGCGACGCCGCCGGGCGTCTACAAAGGCGGTGAGATTCTGTTTGAAGGCGCCGACGTTCTGAAAATGAACAGCGACCGGCTCCGTGCCATGCGCGGCGCGAAAGTGGCCTACATCTTCCAAGAGCCGGCCACCTCGCTCAATCCGGTCTTCCGCATTGGCGCGCAAATCCGGGAAGTCCTTCAGCTCCACCGGCCTGAGGCCGCGACCGACGCCGAAGTCATTCGCCTGCTCAAACTCGTCCGCCTACCGGACGCCGAACGCCGACAACGCGATTACCCGCACCAACTCAGCGGCGGCATGCAGCAACGCGTGATGATTGCAATGGCGCTCGCCGGTAACCCGGCTCTGCTCATTGCCGACGAACCGACGACCGCGCTCGATGTGACCATTCAAGCCCAGATTCTCGATCTACTCAAAGACCTGAAACGCGAAATCGGTCTGAGCATCCTGCTGATCACGCACAACCTCGGTATCGTCGGAGAACTCGCCGACAACGTCGCTGTGATGTATGCCGGCCGCATCGTCGAAGCCGCGCCGGCGGCCGATTTGTTGCGCGAACCCCGGCATCCGTACACGGTGGCGCTATTGCGTTCGATCCCGCGCCTTGGCGCGCGGGCTGACCGGCTGTATTCCATTCCCGGCACCGTGCCGAGCGCCGCGCGCTTACCGGCCGGTTGTAAATTTCATCCGCGCTGCGATCGGGCGCAACCGGCATGCAGTCAAGAACCTGAACCACAATTAACCGGCGACCGCCGCGTGCGTTGCCCGTACTGGGACCAATCGTGAGCCTCGTCGAAGTCAATAATCTGAAAACCAACTTCCCAATCCGCGCCGGCCTTCTGCAACGGCCGGTCGGTTGGGTGCGGGCGGTGGATGGCGTTTCATTCGCAATCAATGAGGGCGAATGTGTTGGTCTCGTCGGCGAATCCGGCTGCGGCAAGACCACGCTGGGACGGACAATTCTTCAACTCATTGTGCCGACCGCCGGGACGATTCAGTATGCCGGGCGGACCGTGACCGACCTCCGCGCCTTTCGACGGCAAGCCCAGATGATTTTTCAGGACCCGTACGGCTCGCTCAACCCGCGCATGACTGTTGGCCACATCGTCGCTGAACCATTACACATTCATAAACTCTGCGCTGGTAAGCATGAAGAACAAGCCCGCGTGGCGGAATTGCTGAAATCGGTCGGCCTCTTGCCGGAACATGCGCGCCGGTACCCGCACGAGTTCAGTGGTGGTCAACGGCAACGCATCGGCATCGCGCGGGCGTTGGCAGTGCAACCGAAATTCATCGTCTGCGACGAGCCGGTCAGCGCGCTCGACGTGAGCGTGCAGGCTCAAATCATCAACCTGCTCAGCGACCTACAGGACCAATTCAAGCTGACATACCTGTTCATCGCGCACGATCTGGCGGTGGTCGAACACATCAGCGACCGGGTGTTGGTGATGTATTTCGGCAAGCTGGTCGAGGCCGCGAGCGCGGCGGAGATTTACGACCATCCGCTGCACCGGTACACGCAAGCCTTGCTGTCAGCCGTACCGGAGCTTGACCCGGCCCGTCGCCGGCAACGGATTGTGCTCGACGATCTCTCACCCGAAGAAGCCCGCCGGCAAATCCAAGACCGGCCCACCGAATGGCGCGAAGTCCGCCCCGACCACTGGGTTGCTGTCGAAGTTTGACCGAGACAGCCGGGCGGGCTGATCATCCTAGTAATCGACATCACCCAACCTTTAGGTCAGCGGCGGGGCGAGGGCTGTGGCGGCTCGCTCGCTGGAGCAGATGTTTGAGACTTTCCCATTGCGGCTGCGATTGTCTGTTCCGGCGGAATCGGGCGAACAATATAATAACGCCCATCCTTGAACACGGCGGTCTCGGTTAATCCAAAGCCAGTGGTTTCCTGTCCACCATTCGTTTCTTTGTAAGGCTGGATCTCAATCTGATACTCTGGCTGGATACACCAACGCCATTGGGGAAGAATCTTGTTGCTTCCTTCGAGCCGCTTGATGTTGATCCACATCGGTTCAGTCAACCGGTCGGCATCTTTGCAAAATTGCTCCATCCAATGTTTCTTGACGAACACAACTTGCTCCGTGGGAATTCCCGTAAAAGTATCGGGATACAATTCCGTAAAAATGACCTTTGCATCCTTTGTCTTGATGGCTGATACAAAGCCTTTCGCAAACATCTTAACCGACGACAGGTCTTCGCTGTGGCAGGGCAAGACAAGTTGAAGCGCCGTCATTATGAGCATAGTGCGAAAAATCATTGGAATCCTCAGTTTGTCTTTCGTCATATTCGCCTTCCGTCAGCCCCGCACCCCACCGTGTCGCTCGACTTCATTTGTGGGGCAATTCTGCTACTCAGCCGTCGCCAAGTCAATCCCAACGCTAGCGGGGGATATTTAGCCGAACTAGTGATCCATTCACCTACTTCTGAGGTTGCTGCAGGCGCTCCACTCGCTTTAACGGTGTGACATCCTTGATTCAGCAGAGACCCTTTGACAAGCCGAGTCCTACGAGACGCCCTCCTCGGTAACTCAGGGTGACACGACATAAAATGGCTTAATTGCCATCCCGGCAAGACCTTCTGAGCGTCAGAGGTAATCCATTGCGCAGCGGAAATGACTGTTTCCAGCGTGGAAACGGTCGTTTCCGTGACCCAAACGGCCAAGTCAGCCACGCAAACGGTCGTGTCGCTGATCCAAACGGTCGTTTCCATGGCGGCAACGGTCGAGTCGCTGACGGAAACGGTTGCTTGCGTCATGGAAACGATTGCTTCCGTGACGGTAACGGTCGTTTCGATGGCGGCAACGGGCGCGCGGCTACTTTAGGCTTTCCGTTTCCTTCGCGAGCGCCGCTTCGGCTTGGGTGAGCTTGGCGCGGAGGTCAATGAGGCGGTGGTCGATGTTTTCTAATTCCAACCGGTAATTGTTTACAGAATTCTGGTAATCAAGCACGCGTTTCTCACCGGTGCCGCGTTGCGGGTTCACGATGACTTTTTCGTCAGTGACGACGCGCTCCCAGAACGGCGGAGTCCAGAGGAGGTAGCCATTGCGAGTAGGGAAGGCCTGCGGATAGCCACTCACCGGCCGGTATTCGTATACCGGCTCAGTGTGGTCCCGCAGCCCGGCCAAGAATTGTTCGGCGGCGGCGAGGTCGCGTTCTGCGGCGGCAAGCATCTTGGCTATCTCAGTCCGGTAAGCGTCTTCTTTGGCGATTGGTTTACGCAGTTTCTCGACGGCAGTTTGACCGGCTTGGAGCCGCGCCTGATGAGCGACCTCGCGTATGGCGGCGGCTTTAGCGGTGGGGGGCAGCCAACGGTTCTGAAACTTGGCTTCGCCGCGCGAAACATGCGCCAGTTCGTCAGTCCACAGTGTCAGTTTTTCCCGGACGCGCGGTGTGGCTAGGTTGTCGGGATGATCTTGTAGGAATTGTTGCAGCAGGGCGAGGACACGCGTGCACTGCACCGGCGATTGCTCCCGGTCGGCCTGCAACCGATACCGGCAGATGGTTTCGTAGGCGTCGCGGGCGGCTTTTTGCTCGGGCGTGTCGCGAATGACGGATGCGATTTCGTTTGTGGGGAGGATGCGAACGGAGATGATACTGAAATCAGCATTGGCCATTCGCAGTTGGTACGTGCCGTTGGTCGCGGCGGTGATGGAGCCGGTTAAGATGTCGCCGGAGGTCATGGTCAGCGTGTCGGCGAGTAACCACCTGCTCCACAACAGCAGGACGAGGAGGGCGGCGATTTTCACGCCGGTAACCTACACCGCGATGAGTTGTTTTGAAACTGCTTTTGCGACTTGTTCGACGGTGATGCGATTCATGCAGCGGAAATCAATCGGGCATTGCCGGAGATGACACGGGTTGCACTCCACCGGTTCGTGAATAATTGTAGCTGGTGCGCCGAGCGGACCGGTTAGTTCGGCAGAAGTGGAACCGAAAATTGCTACCATTGGCGTGCCGAGCGCACCGGCTAGATGCATCGGGCCGGTGTCGTTGGTCAACAGCAGCCGGCAGGCCTTGAGCAATTCGCAGAGTTCCAGCAGCGTGGTCTTACCGGCGACATTGACGACATCCGGTAATTG
>JBAXAT010000108.1:0-6114 GCA_037142335.1 Verrucomicrobiota bacterium
CTCTACCACTGGCTGCCCGGGATTGCCTTGTTTCGAAGTCCATCACGGATGGCCGGTGTGGCGGATTGTTGCGCGGCAATCCTCGTAGCGTGGCTGGTGGAAGCGGTGACCGGACCGATGCGGCTGCGCATTGGCCGAGCGGCAGCGGTTGGGATTGGTTTGTATGCGCTGGTCGGTGCTGGTTGGTTGGTCTGGGGCACGCGGTTTTATCCGGAGCTGAGTGCGGTGGCGGTGGCGGCCTTTGCCAAAACTCAGGTATGGACAGCCGTGCTGTTGTTTATGGGATTGGCCGTAAGCTTGTGGGGATTGCGGCACCAGCGCCGGTTGTGGCGCTGGACTGGTGGCGGCGTGTTGGTGGTGTTGCTGTGTTTTGATCTTTACCAAGCGTATGGTTTTTTTTATCAGGGCGAAGTTTCGCCAGCCGCCTATTACCAAACAAATCACTGGCTGGTCGATAAATATCAAGGTTTAGTGCGCCGCAATGGCCCGACCCGGTTTGCTCAACTCGAAGACGGCCGGTTCGGACAATTCGCAATGGACCGGGTTATCCCGCTTGTGGAACGAAATTTTGAGACACCCCAAGGGGCCTTTGACCTACCGTTGCAAAAAACGATGAAGTTTCGGCAGCTGACCAACGAAACAGCATTGCTCGATCTGCAAAATGTCGGCCTGGCGGTGCACCGGAACTCCAAAACCGGCGTAGTCAGAGGCGAAGAGCGACCATCTTGCCTGCCGCGCGTTGTGTTTTATGCGGCAGCTCAGCCCTACGCTTCTGATGCCGCGATTCTGCGCGATTTGAATACCGGTGCCTTGGATTACCGGCGTGTTGTAGCGGTATTATCCGAAGAATTCAGCACCGCGCTGCCGGCGCTGCCGCCGGCCGGTGCGCCAAGCGAGGTGGAACTGCTCAAGCAGTCGCAGGAACATTATCAAATCCGGTATCACGCGCGTACGCCAGGCATCATTTTCGTATCGGAAAGTTATTATCCCGGCTGGGAAGTCCGCGATGAAACCGGTCAGCGCTTCCAACTAGTTCACGCCTTTGTCGCGTTCAAAGGCATCGTGATTTCTAAGGCGGGTCGCGGCACGCTCGACGTGCGGTTTCGGCCAAAAAGTCTTTTCCTTGGCGCGTCCATTACCGGAGGTACTGCGCTGGCACTCGTTGTTTTGTATATTTGGCTGTTTCGCCGCGAACAGCGTCGCAATGACGAGGTGACTAACAATGCAAGACGCTGAATACCACAATCTCGCAACTCTAGAACAAACACACTGGTGGCATGTCGGCATGGCGACCATCGCGGCGGATTGGCTGCGGCGGTTGCCGCATAAACCGGGCGGCTACATTCTGGATGCCGGATGCGGAACCGGCGGTGCAATGCAGTGGCTAGCGGAATTTGGACGCGTTTGCGGATTGGACCGGCATCCGCTGGCTGTGCAACTTGCAGGCCAGCACAACCGCCATCAACTAGTACAGGCAGATGTCGGCGCGGTGCCGTTTGCGGCCGGCAGTTTTTCAATACTGACGGCATTTGATGTTTTGTACCACCTCGCGGTTGGCAACGATGAGGTGGTATTGCGGGAATGTGCGCGCGTATTGCGGCCGGGTGGCTGGTTGTTAGTGCGCGTACCGGCTTGGGATTGGCTGCGCGGTGCGCACGATGCGGCAGTGCACACGCGGCACCGGTATTCGCGCCAGGAACTGCGACGCAAACTGACCGCCGCCGGTTTTCAGCCGGTGCGAATCACGTATACCAACGCCGCATTGTTGGTGCCGGCGGTGGCATGGCGGTTGTGGCAACGCCACCAACCGGCGGTAAGCGATGTGCGCCAGGTGGCACGGCCGGTGAACTGGCTGTTAATTTGGTTACTGCGTCTAGAGCAGCTGTGGTTACAACGGTGCAATTTACCGGTGGGCCTGAGTGTGCTGGCGTTGGCACGAAAGCCGGTTCAATGAATCTGAAATCGCTCACTGTTTTTTTTCCAGCTTGCAACGACGGTGGGACGATTGGTAGCCAAGTGATCACCTCGCTCCAATTGTTGCCGCGCATCACCGACGATTACGAAGTGCTGGTGGTCAACGACGGTAGCCAGGATCACACCGCAGATGTGTTGTCGGAGTTGTCCCGCCGGTATCCGCAATTACACGTAATCCACCACGACCGCAATCGTGGCTATGGTGCTGCCTTGCGCACGGGTTTTTTGGCGGCGCGGAAAGAGTGGGTGTTTTACACCGACGGCGACGCGCAATATGACCCGTATGATTTATTGCGACTACTGGCCGTCGGGCCGGACAACTTCGATGTTATCACCGGTTACAAAATCAGCCGGCACGATCCACTACACCGGTGTGTGTTAGGCTGGCTGTATCGGGAGGTTGTGCAAACGGCGTTCCGTCTCCGCGTGCGGGATGTGGACTGCGACTTTCGGTTGATGCGACGCAGCGTACTTGACAATCTCCAGTTGGAATCCGACACCGGCACGATCTGTGTCGAACTGATGCGGAAATTTCAAGATGCCGGTTGCCGGATTGCCGAGGTGCCGGTGCCGCATTATTACCGGACCTACGGCACGAGCCAATTTTTCCGGGTGCGCCATCTCTGGCGGATCGCCGGGCAACTGGCTTGGTTGTGGTGGAAATTAGTAGCCCACAGGCAAGCTACGCATGTCATACCGGTGGCGGAGTCATGAGCTTGCCTGATTTCAACAACAAGCAGGTACTCATTACTGGTGGACTGGGGTTCATCGGCAGCAACCTCGCCCGCCAACTCGTGGACTTGGGCGCGCTGGTCACAGTACTTGACGTGCAATTGCCAAATTTTGGTGGCAATCCGTTTAATTTGACCGGCTACGAAAACCGCCTGCGCATGAACACCTGCGATCTCCGCGACGAAGCCAACACCGCGCAAGTCGTCTGTGGGCAGGATTTCATTTTTAATCTGGCCGGCCAAGTCAGCCACCTCGATTCGATGCAGAACCCGATTGCCGATTTGGAAGTCAATTGCCACAGCCAGCTCTGCCTACTCGAAGCTTGCCGGCGCTTCAATCCCAACGTCCGCATTGTCTACACCAGCACCCGGCAAGTGTACGGCCGGCCACAGTCCCTGCCAGTGAGCGAACAACATCCACTCGATCCGGTTGACATTAACGGAATCCATAAGCTCGCAGTCGGCTGGTATCATACCTTGTATCACCGGGTGTACGGCTTGCGCACCACGATACTGCGACTGACAAACACATACGGTCCGCGGATGCGCGTGGCGGATGCACGGCAGACGTTTCTCGGATTGTGGATCCAGCAAATTCTAGCCGGTACGCCGCTCACGGTTTTCGGGGATGGCCGGCAACAGCGCGATTTTAATTACGTGGACGACGTTGTCAACGCGCTGCTACTGGTTGCCGGCGCGCCGGCGACGATCGGTGAAATTTACAATCTCGGCGCGCCCGACCCGATTGCGCTGCGCGACTTGGCTCAACTCTTGATCAAAGGCAACGGTACCGGCACCTACCGGTGCGTTCCATTCCCAGCCGACCGCCTAGCCATTGACATCGGCGATTACGCGGCTGACTTCACGAAAATCCAGACCACCACCGGCTGGCAGCCCCACATCCCAATTGCTGCAGGGTTGGCGCGTACGCTGGAGTATTATCAGATGCATCTCCAACACTATTTATGAAAATCCCTCAAGCCAATCCCGGTGCCTTTGTCTTCGCTCATCGGAGTGAAATTGACGCAGCTATGAGCCGCGTACTGGACTCCGGGTGTTATATCCTCGGCCCGGAAGTGGTCGCCTTTGAACAGGAATTTGCTGCATTTCTCGGCCACTCACACGCCATCGCAGTGGCATCCGGTACGGATGCGCTCTGGCTGGCACTGCGAGTGCTGGATCTGAAACCTGAGGCGGAGGTCATAACTGTTTCCTTTACCGCCGTGGCGACTGTCGCTGCGATTGTCGAAGCGGGCGCGCGGCCGGTCTTTGTGGATGTTTGCGCGGACGATCTCACAATGGATCCGGCCGGTCTGGCTGCCGCCGTCACACCCCGCACTGCCGCCGTGATTCCGGTGCATCTCTATGGCCAACCGGTGCGACTACCGGAAATCTGCGCCATTGCCAACAAGGCTGGCATTCCGGTCATCGAAGATTGCGCGCAGGCGCACGGTGCCAGTTACGCCGGTCGCTACATTGGTACGTGGGGTCGCCTCGCCGCATTCAGTTTTTATCCGACCAAAAATCTGGGCGGCTTGGGCGATGGCGGCGCCATTGTAACTGGCGACAAAAAGCTGGTTAATCGCCTACAATCCTTGCGGGAGTACGGATGGGTACAGCGCGCCGTCAGTACGGCACTTGGCTGGAACAGCCGTCTTGACGAACTGCAAGCCGCAATTCTGCGGGTCAGCCTCCGACATTTGACCGACGGCAATCACCGTCGCCAAGCAATCGCCGCAGCTTACACCAGCGCGCTGGCCGGCACCGACATCACAACCCCGCCGGTTTATGTCGACCGGGCATCGGTTTATCACCAATACGTCATCCGACATCGTCAGCGCGACCAATTCCGCGCCAATCTAGCGCAACATGCCGTAGGAACCAGTGTTCATTATCCCGTGCCCGTCCACTTGCAAGACCCGTACCGGTCTTACGGGCGTGGTCTAGGATCGTTACCGGTAACCGAGCAGGCGGCCAACGAAGTGTTATCGCTACCGGTTTATCCGGAACTAAGCGACCACCAAGTTGCCACTGTAATCCAGGCAATCCGTGTCAGTCTAAAGCTGTAATTGCCGCGCTTAGCGCCGCAATCAAATCCGTCGCCAACAACGCCGGCTCGCCGACGTGTTGCGCAGCCAGATCGCCGGCGTGCCCGTGTAGAAACACGCCAGCCTTGACCGCTTCCAATGCCGGTAAGCCTTGGGCCAGCAACGCACCGATGATGCCAGTTAGAGCGTCGCCCATCCCGCCTTTGGCCATGCCGGGATTGCCGGTGGAGTTGATCCAAAGTTTGCCGGACTTGTCGGTTACGACCGTGCCGGCGCCTTTGAGCGCAAGCGTCACATCTTGTTTGCACGCGAATTGCCGGGCAATCTCCCACCGGTTGGCCTGAATTTCCTGTGCCGTTTTGCCGATGAGTCGGCCCATCTCACCGGGATGCGGCGTCAACACCAACCCCGGTCGCAATCCTACCGCGTCCAGCGCATCGGCATCCACCACGACCGGCAACGCCAACTTTGCCACAAAATCGCGCACGAACGCTTGTGTTTCTGGCAAGCGTCCCAAACCAGGGCCGATGGCGACTGCGGTGAAATTCTCCAATGCTGGCATTTTATCGAGCGCCACCGGCATAACTTCAGGCGGACAGTTACCGGCGACGATTCCGTAAATGTTGCGCGGCACAGCCAGCGTCACCAAGCCAACGCCCGACCGGGCCGCTGCGTGCGCGCATAAGACAGGTGCGCCGGTATAACCTTCCGCACCGGCAATGATCAATAAATGCCCAAATGCGTTTTTGTGTGCCGAGCGTTTGCGCTCCGGCAAGGTAATGTCGCCACGTGTGAGCAATTCCACATCGCTAGTCACATCAGTGGTGAGCAAGCCGATGTCGGCAATTTCAAGCCGACCGACAAAATCTGCCGCAGCCGGTTGGAGTAGATCAATTTTTGGCAGGCCAAAGGTCACGGTCACGTCGGCGCGCACGCAGATACCGGTTCCCAATCCAGATGGCACATCTATGGCGATGACGAAGCTCCGGCTTCGGTTAATGAATTCAATGGCCGACCGGTACGGCTCGCGAACTTCGCCGGTCAAGCCGGTGCCGAGTAAGCCATCAATGATCAACGGTGCTGCCGGTAACTCGCCGGTGAGTTGGTCAAAGGTGATGAGTGTCGGCGCAAAACCGGCTGCGGTGAGAAACCGGGCGGCCACGATAGCGTCCCCGCCGTTGTTCCCTTTACCGGCAAGCAGGAGCACTTCGCGCGCGTTGTGTTGTCGGAGAAATTCGCCGGCCAGCTGGGCGACGGCGCGTCCGGCACGTTCCATCAACACTGCGCTCGGTGTCCCGGCGGCGACAGTGCGCGCGTCGAGTTGCCGCATTTGCGCGGTGGTGACGGTTTTCATCAGGCGC
>JBAXAT010000109.1:0-6047 GCA_037142335.1 Verrucomicrobiota bacterium
CTTGTAAGCCGAGACTCTTGAACAATTTCGCGGCCTGTTCCGGCGTCGTGCCGGGAAAGCCAGCCGGCTCGACGCCAACATAGCCGATATCGGCCAGTTGCCGGATCACCGGCTCAAAGCCTTTGGCGAGTTGGTCGCGGACAGAATACAATTGGAGGGCAATTGGAGTGGTGTTCATAGGTTGTGTGGCGCGAGCTTTAAAGTCACTTGGTGGAAAAATCCAGTAAAAAATTGTTTGTCCTGCCTATGGCGTTTCGCTAGGGTACCGCCGGCGTGAAAATTGATCTCTCCGACAAAACCATCCTGATGACTGGCGCGCTAGGCGGGATTGCCGACTCAGTCGTACAGGTGTTAACGGCTAGCGGTGCGACCATCATCGCTACAGACAAACAGCCGACAGCGCTGGTGCATCCGTACTTCTCGATGGATGTCACCGACCACGCCGCCGTGGATCGCGTGGTAGCAGCGGCATTCGCGCAGTATCCCGGCATCAACATCGCGCTCGGTCATGCCGGCGGAACGGGCGTGTTCCCATTTGAAACCTGCGAGCGCGAACGCTTCGATAAGATCTTCGCCTTCAATTTCACTGGCCAGACGTACTTCGCGCGCGCGGTGCTCCGCGAATGGCGCCAGCGTCACATTGCCGGCCACCTCATTTTCACGTCGTCGTTTGTCAGCCGCATCCCGATGGCCGGCATCTCGGCGTACGTCGCCGCGAAAGCGGCGCTGGAAATGTTCGCTAAGAATCTCGCACTCGAATACGCTCCCCACAAGATCCGCGTCAACTGTATCGCGCCCGGTAATGTCGCGGTCGGCTCGTCGAAAGCGATTTACGAAACGGATCCCGTGTACCGCGCCTGGGTAGACCGAGTCTCCCCCCTAGGCCAACGCAACAGCCCTGCCGGCATTGCCCACGCATTCCTCTATCTCTGTTCGCCGCTGGCCGACGAACTCGACGGCCATGTGCTCCAAGTGGACATGGGCGTCGGCTTACCAAAACTCGGATGAAACTCGGTTTCGGCATTTACCGGCATCAGCTCACCGACGACCAATTGCGGTTCGCGAAGCAATGCGGCGCAACGCACGTCGTCGTGCACCTCGTGGACTACTTCAGCCAAGGCCGGTCGAACCAGCGCACTGACCAACCCCTCGGCGACCTCCACGGCTGGGGCGTGGCCGGCGATGCCGGCAAACTGTGGAGCATCGCAGAGCTTACTGCCATCAAACACCAGATTGAATCCCACGGACTGATCTGGGAAGCTGTCGAGAATTTCGACCCAGCCCACTGGCACGACGTCCTCCTCGATGGCCCAAAGAAGGCACTGCATTTGGAGAATTGTCGGACGATCATCCGTACTCTCGGTGAAGTTGGCATTCCGGTCATGGGCTACAATTTTTCGATTGCCGGCGTGGCCGGGCGTGTCAAGGGCCTGTTCGCCCGCGGAGCCGCCGAGGCTGTCGGCATGGACGGTCCAGTCGATGATCCAGTGCCAGCCGGCATGGTTTGGAACATGTGGTATGACACCACCCAACACGGCCTGCTGCCGGCGGCCACCAGCTCCCAACTCTGGCAACGGTGCGCGGAGTTTCTCAACGCGGTCTTGCCGGTTGCCGAGAAGTCCGGCGTTAAACTCGCCGCCCACCCAGATGATCCACCGCTGCCCACAGTTCGTGGGCAACCGCGTCTCGTTTATCAGCCGGCGCTCTACAACAAACTCATCGCCCTCAACCCCAGTCCCGCAAATTGCCTCGAATTCTGCTGCGGCACGATTGCCGAGATGACTGAGGGCGACATTTACGAGAGTGTGGCGCGCTATGCGGATCGAATCGCTTATGTCCATCTGCGTAATGTTCACGGCAAAGTCCCCCATTACCGAGAGACCTTCATCGACGACGGCGATATTGATATCGGTCGCGTCTTGCGCATCCTCAGGCAATGCGATTTCAGCGGCGTCATCATCCCCGACCACGCCCCGCAAATGACCTGCGCTGCGCCGTGGCATGCTGGCATGGCATTCGCGATGGGCTACCTCAAAGCCAAACTGGAAGAACTGTGAGCGAAATCCTCTTCTTCGTAGGGACATTCACAGACGGACGGCCCTACTTTGACGGCGCGACCGGCGCCGGTATCATCACCTGCGTGCTCGATACCGCGACTGGTCGTATCGAATACCGGCACACCTACCGGAACATCCTCAATCCGGATTACATCGCGTACGATGCGCGGCGCCAGAGGTTGTTTTCTATTGCCGACAATCTCACCGCGGCCGGCAAGGTAGTGGCCTTCCGTGTAGCTGACAACGGTGAGTTGAAACTTCTCGGTGACGAATCTTCGCGCGCGCCGGTCACGTGTCACATCTGTGTCAGCGACGAGGAAGTTTACACCGCGAGCTACGTGGAAAGCTGTCTGACTGCCCACGCAATCACAAATTCTGGAATTGGTGAACTGCGGCGCGAGTTCCGGTATCAAGGCACCGGTCCAAACAAGGCCCGGCAAGAAGCGTCACACGCGCACCAATCCATCATCGCGCCGGATGGCCGCCAACTCTTCGTCTGCGACCTCGGTTCGGACAAACTTTGGATCCACCGCATCGAGAACGGACGGATCGCTGCCGCCGCACCGACGTTCTTCCAGATGTCAGCCGGCTGCGGGCCGCGCCACATGGTCTTTCACGCGACGTTACCGGTCGCGTACCTGCTCGCGGAACTCACTGGCAACGTCATCGTCTTTAACTGGCATACCGGCCAGATTCTCGCCGACCTGCCGGCCGGCGCAGCGTCAGCAGCGGCGATTCGTTTGCATGGCGCGACACTGTTCGCGTCCAACCGGACTGATCACACAATTGCGCAATTCAAACTGGACGAAGCTGGGCTGCCTTCGTTTGCCGGGCGTTTTGATGTTGGTGGAAAATGTCCGCGCGATTTCAATATCGCGCCGACCGGGCGGTGGCTGGTGGCCGGGTGTCAGGAGTCACATCAATTGGCCGTGCATGAGTTGACATCAGACGGACTGTACGCCGGACGAAAACCCCAGCTATTTCCGTTGCAAACACCGGTCTGCATCGTTTTCGGTGGTGCACCATGAAATTGTGGCAAACGGACGCGGAATTGTTTGTGCTGGTGAAGCAGGAATTGTTCACGTGCGTCGTCGGCGACATCCTCGACAAGCTTGGCCGGTATCACCAGTTTCTGCCGCCGAAAATTCAAGCGTTGCGTGAGGACATGGTCGTGATTGGACGCGCGCTGCCGGTGTTAGCAGCGGACACGCAGGACCCGGATGCGGCAATGAAGAAACCATTCGGGCGGATGCTCGAAGCACTCGATGATTTAAAGCCCGGCGAGGTGTACGTGAATACCGGCTCGTCACCGCGGAATGCCTTGTGGGGCGGATTGATGAGTACGCGGGCGCAGCAGCTTGGCGCGGCGGGGGTGGTGGTGAATGGCTACGTGCGCGATACGCGCGAGATTTACCGGCTGAACTATCCGACGTTTTGCTTTGGCCGGTACGGTCAGGATTCCGCGCCAAGGTATCAGGTCGTGGATTTTCGGGTGCCGATCGAAATCGGGGACGTCCGGATTACGCCCGGTGACATCATTTATGGGGATATTGACGGTGTGCTCGTCGTGCCGCGCGACTGCGAAGCGGAAGTGTTCCGACGCGCGTTGGAAAAAGCACGCGGTGAAAAGAAAGTCAAGCAAGCCATCGAAGCCGGTATGAGCGCAGTCGCTGCGTTCAAGAAGTACGGCATTATGTGATCGGGGCGCGGACGCCGCGCTTCAGCAACTCACAAAACTGATTGAGGTACTTGGCATAAATGTCGCGTGGCATGGCGTTATGTTGCCGGCACAGCGCGACGGCAAAACCAATGGCTTCGCCCATCATGCCAGTCGTGCGCATCACGCGCACCGCGCCGAGTGCCTCGTGGGTGACACTGATGTCACGTCCCGCCATGAACAAGTTGGAAATGTTGCGCGAGTACAAACACCGGTACGGCGCCCAGAATGGCTGCGGATACCGGTCGTGCATGGACATGGAAATAAATTCCTCGCCTTCAAAGCCCGGCTGGAATTTCTTCTCGGGGTAATGCAGGTCAATCGACCACGTGCAGGGAAAACAGGCGTCCGCGAACTCCCGTTTCGCCAGCACATCATCCCGCGTCAGCACCAAATCACCGAGCAACCGGCGGGACTCCCGCTTACCGGCAATGTAGGCGGCGAAGTTCAGTTTGTAGGTCGGATACGCGCCGTCCACATTCTTGAGCACGTCCCACGCGCCGTACATCGCTCGCAGATTCCAGTCGCGAATCCGTTCGCCGTCGGCAATCGAGTCGCGGTCGAATCCGCATTCCCAGAACCAACCGCCCAGCGAACTGATGCCCGGCTTCGCAAACTGCCCGGCATGTTCGCCGCGTCCCGGGAATGGCTTGTCATCCAGCCGCAACGCCCACGGACAGCGCGGAAAAGTCGTCGGCTGGCCGGTATCATTGATATTCCAGCAGTTGGTCGGCCCCATGTGTTGCTTACCGGTGATTTCGAAGTCGGCGCCCGCGCGAAATCCGACATCGCCGTCGCCCGTACAATCACAGAACCAGCGTCCCGCCAGCTTGACGCGCCGCGCCGTTGTGATCTCCTGTGCCATGACACTGCGAATCACGCCGCCGGTAACCTCGACTTCATTGGCGTGCCAGCCGAGGAACAGCGTCAGATTCTTTTCCGCCCGGCACAAGGCGATGCGCTTGTCGTCCTCGTAGATTTCTGCGGTGTTACCGGCACCGTAATGCGCTTGCTTGGCCGGCTCCAGTTCCGCAACGAGATTGCCAATCTTCGGGTACGGCTCGAACCGGGTCTCGCCGCCGAGCCAGACGCGAACCTCGGAACTGTTATTGCCGCCGAGCACGGGTCGGTCCTGAACCAATGCGACGCGCAAACCTTCCCGGGCCGCCGCCACCGCCGCGCACACACCGGCAATGCCGCCGCCGACCACCACGAAATCAAACTCGCCGCCATCTTCCACTTTAGCCGGCACGCGCGAGGCGTCGTTCGGCACGTAGCCGGTATCCTGTGTGAACAAAATCGCATCGCAACGTCCTTCAAAGCCGGTCAGGTCATGGAGCGCGAGAGTTGTCTCAGGTTTCTTGATCTCAATCGTCCCGCCGTCCTGCCAATGCCACTGCGCCCCCTCGGTGCCGAACGTTGTCGCCAGTGGTTGGCCGTTGACGAGCAACTGGAACGCGCCCGGTGTGCCTTCCGCCAGTTGCGCCGGCGGCGTGCCCGGTTGTTTCCATTCGCCAACCCAATCACGAGTACGAACCCAGACCCGGTAAGTGCCCGTTGCCGGCAGGCGAACTTGCGTCACGGCATCGGCGACCGGCTTGCCCAGCCCGTGCGCGAGCAGAAATGGTGAACCCATCTGATCCATGAATTGCTGGTCAACAACCCAGCCGCCAAGGTGGCGAAATGATTCGGCTTCGACCAGCAAGTGGGAGCCATTCATCGATGATTGTCAGCGCTTGATGAGCGGGGCAATGCGCCGGTCCACATCGCGGTCACATTTCGGAGCCGGTATGTTATCGAACAGCGACCACGTTTCAGTATGCTCAACGGCTTGGCCGGGGTCGATCTGGGTGAAGGCTCCGAGCGTTTCGACTTCGAGCATCTCGCGGTCGGTAAACGTTTCAAAATTGCAGCCGTAGTCGGCGTAGTTCGCGTCGGCAACGCAGGCGAACTTTTTCACGAACAACTGGCCGTTGAGCGCGTAGCCCGCCCAACCATCCGGCACGAGCGCGCCGAACTTCTGCGGTGTGGATTTCAGCGCGGCGTCTTGCCGGAGCAGAATGTATTTCCGACCCCACGTCCACCGCTGGTCACTCATGTCAGTGTACAGCCACAACGTGAGCATGTTGCCGGGCAGTAAATCTTTCGGATGCGAACCGCGCGCCGGCAATGGAATCACGCACGTGCCGCCCGGCGCCATTACCGACAATGCCCACGGCGCCAGTTCGACCGGCCACGAACCGGTATTGCGCAACCGATGGACAACTTCCACG
>JBAXAT010000110.1:0-5957 GCA_037142335.1 Verrucomicrobiota bacterium
GCCCCGTTTCCCTGACGGAACTCCAACTCCACGCGCAGTGCCGCCGGCAACCGTGAAGAAGATTTTTGGCGGACTCGGTCTGGATATCGTCAATGACACAAGCGAGGCAGTGACGGTCGCAGTGCCGACGTTCCGGGTGGACTTGGAACGCGAGGCGGATTTGATTGAGGAAGTCTGTCGCATTTACGGTGTCGATAAGATTCCCGCGAAGATGTTGCCGGCGGCGCCGGTGATTTCGGAGTTCGATGCGCAGTGGAATGCGCGGCGTCAGGTGCGTAGGACGTTGACGGCGCTGGGGTTCGACGAAGCCGTGAACCAGACGATGGTGGGCGAGGGGGCGTTGAAGTTGCAGAACCCGCTCAACGCGGAGATGACTGCGCTCCGGCAATCGTTAATGCCGGGTTTGCTGACGAATTTACGGACGAACATTTCCCGGCATCAGTACGACGTAAGGCTGTTTGAGATCGGCCGCGTATTTGCGGCTGATGGAAAGGAAGCGCTGCACTTGGCGCTGGCAGTGACCGGCCGGCGGACGACTGGCGATTGGGAGCGGACGGAGAAGGCTGACTATTTGGATTTGAAAGGCGCGCTGGAAGAACTTGGCGTGACGGCGGAAATCCGCGAGATACCGGCGGCGCAGGCGAAGAAGAACGATTTGCGCGACGCGGTTTATTTTGTGGAGTTGGATTTCGCGGTGTTGCCGGTGGCAGCCGAGAAGCAATACATGGAATTGCCCAAGTTCCCGGCGGTGGTGCGGGACATGGCGTTGGTACTCGACGAAGCCGTGCCGCACGCAACAGTCGTGGCGGAAATTGAAAAGAACCGCAATAAGTTCTTGGAGAAGGTGGAGTTGTTTGATATTTTCCGAGGAAGCTCGATAGCAACCGGTAAGAAATCGGTGGCGTACTCGTTGACGTTCCGCGCAGCAGATCGGACGTTGACCGATACAGAGGTGAACGAGGCGCATGAGCGGATCAAGCGGCAGTTGCAGCAGGCGTTGGGCTGCGAGATTCGCGCGAGCTGACCGACGGCAGGGTAAAATCGAAAATTCGCGAGCTAAAACTCGAAGCAGTTTGAAGTCCGGCAGTAAGTGTAGTATGGGTTAGTTAGAAAAAGCGGCGCAGGCCGTTAATGTTCTTTGTCAGATTTGAAATCGCGAAATACCCTGCCATGTTCGTGACGGACGAAATTTCCTCGGGCCGATAAATGCTAGAAATAGCGGAGCTTCGGTCTGGTTGTGGAAGACATGCCTTCACTGGAAGTCGGAAACAATTGGCCAAGCACCCCCTTTAACGAGGGGTTCGACGGAAAACGTCCCAACGGCATTACGGCGGGGTATTTCTTTTTCCGCCGGTCAGCTTCGTCGATCGGTACGATCGGGCAAATTGTGGCAATGACGACCGGCAACCTATTTACTAAACAGGAACCGTCCACCGCTCCCGCAGCGGCAACGGGAAAGCTTCCGCCGCAAACTGCTCCTCTAGCCACGCGGATGCGGCCACGCACACTCGATGAATTTGTTGGCCAACGCCATATCTTGGCGGAAGGTAAACTCCTCTGGCGTGCCATCAAAGCGGACCGGATCAGCTCGATCATTCTCTACGGCCAACCCGGCACCGGCAAGACCTCGCTCGCCGAGGTCATCGCCAACGCCACGCAAAGCAAATTCGAGCGGCTGAGTGGTGTTGAGTCCAATGTCGCCGACATCCGTCGTGTCATTTCCAGCGCCGGTAACCGGCTGGAGAATACCGGCCAGAAAACAATCCTGTTCATTGACGAGATTCACCGGTTCAACAAAGCGCAGCAGGATGTGCTGTTGCCGGACGTTGAGAACGGCACGGTGCGATTAATCGGCGCGACGACGCATAATCCATTTTTCTACGTCAACTCGCCGCTTGTTTCGCGCTCACAGATTTTTGAGCTGAAGCCGCTCACGACGGTCGACATCACAACATTGCTCCGGCGCGGATTGGAAGTGTTGCACGCGAAGGCCGATGAGGATGCATTGGTGTTTTTGGCTGCGGCCTGTGATGGCGATGCCCGCAAGGCGCTCAATTCGCTGGAGATTGGTGCGCTCACCACACCGACGGGGTTCATCACGCGTGCCATTGCCGAGGAGTCCATTCAGAAAAAAGCGGTCGTCTACGGTGCCGGAGAAGACGAGCACTACGACACGATTTCGGCGTTTATCAAATCTATGCGCGGCAGCGACCCTGATGCCGCGTTGTATTGGTTGGCCAAAATGGTTGTGGCCGGCGAGGATCCACGGTTCATTGCCCGGCGGATCACAATTTTAGCGGCGGAAGACATTGGACTGGCCGATCCGCAAGCCTTGGTGCTGGCGGTAGCGGCGCATCAAGCGGTCGAGTTTATCGGCTGGCCGGAAGGTGAGCTGGTGTTGGCTGAGGCGACGGTTTATTGCGCGACGGCACCAAAGTCCAATGCCAGCGCCAAAGGTATTTGGGCGGCAAAAGCGGACATTGAATCGGGACGGACACTCGAAGTGCCGGCGCATCTCAAAGACACGCATTACAAAGGCAGCGAACGGCTCGGTCACGGCAAGGATTATAAATACGCCCACGATTTCGAGGGGCATGTTGTCGAACAAGATTACTTGCCAGTGGCGAAGAAATATTATGAACCCGGTGACCAAGGTTTTGAACTCCGGGTGAAAGAACGAATGGAAAAATGGAAACAATTACTCGCCAAACAACGCGGCTCGTGATCATTCTTCTGCTCGCGTTCAGCGTGGCCGGCTGTGAGACATTTCACGTCCCGTGTCCGTGCAACATGGTGGCACGACGATGAAACGCGCCCCGCGCGTCAAAATGCTTGCGCATCTGGCCAGCTTGGATGCCGGCACGGTGTATCAGCATAGTGTTGCTGTTGCAAAACAATTGGCGGTGTTACCGGTGGTTGCAAATGCAAAATCGCTGGTGGTCTACGTTTCATTCGGCAACGAAATTGAAACGCACGATCTAATCCGGCAACTCTTGGTTGAAGGTCGGCACGTCAGTGTGCCGCTCTTTCAAGCCGGTAAGTACTTTGCGGCGGAGATTCAAGACTTTGACCGGGACTTGGTCGCCGGCAAGTTGAATATTCTCGAACCAAAACTCCTGCGGCATGTGCCGGTTACGCGACCGGATGCATGGCTCGTGCCGGGGTTGGCATTTGATCGAAATGGAAATCGGCTGGGACGGGGTAAAGGTTACTTTGATGCTTTGCTCCAGCACGCGCCGGGCATGAAGATTGCGCTGACGCACGATTTCCAATTGCTGGACAAGGTTTCAACCGAACCACACGATGTGCGGATGGACTTCATTGTTACGGAAAACCAAGTCGTTCATTGCCACAAGAAATCATGATTCCAATTATTATCAGTCTAATTGCCGGCGTAATCATCGGTTGGGCGATTCAGCGACTCCGCGCGCAAGATCAGCTCTTGAAATTGCGCGAGGAGTTTGACCGGGAGACTGCGATACGCCGGCAAGAACTGGCGGAGTCAGAAAAACGGTTGCGGCAACGCGAAAACAACCTCGACCGCAAAGGCGAATCGCTCGACCGCAAGACCGAAGAGGTTACGAAGAAGGATACCGGCGTAGGTGAGCGCGAAAAGGAATTGCACAAGCTGCAAGGTGAGCTTGATGAATTGAAACATCTTTCACAGCTCGAACTACAACGACAGGCGGGACTAACTGGCGATCAGGCCAAGGCATTGTTGCTCCAGCGCGTTGAGGATGAAGCCAGGGAAGATGCCGGCATGTTGACGCACCGGATTCTCGATGACGCGAAATTAAACGCCGACCGGGAAGCGCGACGCGTGATTAGCATTGCGATCGAGCGCTGCGCATCGAGTCACATTCAAACGGCGACGAACTGTACAGTCACGCTGCAAAGTGAAGATATGAAAGGGCGCATCATCGGCCGGGAAGGGCGCAATATCCGCGCGTTTGAAGCCGCGACCGGCGTCAATGTGGTCATTGATGACACTCCCCAAGTCGTCGCCCTCAGTGGGTTTGACCCGGTGCGTCGGGAAATTGCCAAGCAAACCCTCGAACGCCTCGTCGCCGATGGCCGCATCAATCCAGCGCGCATCGAAGAAGAGGCCGGTAAAGTGCGTGGGGAACTTGAAGAGTCGATTACCAAGTCCGGCGAAGAGGCGGTGTTCCAACTTGGCTTGCCGAAAGTTCATCCGGAGTTAATCCGGTTGCTCGGACGCTTGAAATTTCGGCATAGCTTTGCACAAAACGTGCTCGATCATTCCATTGAGGTCGCCAAACTCGAAGGGATGATGGCTGTTGAAATGGGCTTGAGCCAAACGCTCGCCAAACGTGTCGGGCTGTTCCACGACATCGGCAAGGCGGTGGATCACGACGCCGAAGGCGCGCACGCCGCCATCGGAGCTGCATTGCTGCGCAAGTACGGCGAACCAGATGAAGTGGTTCAGGGTGTCGCCTCGCACCACCACGAAACGGAGTCGGTCACTGTCTATGGAATTCTCACCAGCGCGGCCGATGCGATTAGTGCGTCGCGACCTGGCGCGCGCAGCGAAAGCATGGAATTGTATCTACAACGCCTCGAAAAACTGGAGACCGTCGCCAACGGCTTTGCTGGCGTCGAGAAGAGTTACGCCTTGCAGGCTGGTCGCGAGGTTCGCGTCTTCGTTGAATCCAGCAAGATCAACGACACCGAGGCGGTGATTCTTGCTCGCAATATCAGTCGTAAGGTCGAGCAGGAATTGCAGTACCCCGGCCAAATTAAAGTGACCGTCATTCGTGAAACCCGCTGTGTGGAGTATGCCAAATGAACATTCTTTTCGTCGGTGATATCGTCGGTAAACCAGGACGGCAAGCGGTCGTTGCGTTGTTGCCGAAACTCAAGCGCGACTACCAGCTAGATTGCATCGTTGCGAATGGCGAGAACGCTGCGCATGGCGCCGGGATTACGACGGCAACGGCCAACGAATTGCTCGCGGCTGGTGTGGATGTGATCACGACTGGCGATCATGTCTGGGACCAAAAGGGGTTCGAGCAGGACATTGAGAACCTGTCGCAAGTCGTGCGTCCGGCGAATATTGCGCCGTCTGCGCCGGGGCGTGGCTCGGTGGTCATCAACGTTGGTGACAAGGCGCGCGTTGGTGTCCTGAATTTACTCGGGCGGGTATTCATGCCAAACAATGACTGTCCGTTCCGCGCTGCCAAAGCCGAACTCGCCAAACTGCGACGGCAAACCAGCATCATCATTGTCGACCTCCACGCCGAGGCGACCAGTGAAAAAATGGCAATGGGTCGGTATCTTGACGGCCAAGTCAGTTTGGTTGTCGGCACACACACGCATGTCCAGACGGCTGACGAACAAGTCCTGCCCAAAGGCACGGCGTATCTCAGTGATGCCGGCATGTGTGGGCCGCATGACTCGGTGCTGGGGCGAGACGTCAATGCGGTCATTAACCGGTTTGTTTCCGGGATGCCACAACGACTCGAGGTCGCCACCGACAAGATTGAATTGTGCGGTGTCGTGGTGGAAGTGGACGAAGTGACCGGGCTGGCACGGAAAATTGAGCGGGTCCGGATGCCATACGTGCCATGAAGCTGCGCGCTAAGTGGGTGCTACCGGTCAGTGGACCGCCGATTGAGAATGGGGTCGTTGAAGTTAACGGCGACACAATTACGGGAGTCGGTAAATTACCGGGAACATGTCGCGATCTTGGCGACGTGGTTCTTTTGCCGGGGATGATCAATGCGCACTGCCACTTTGATTACACACATTTGCCGGTGCCATACCGGGGCAGCTTTGCCAGTTGGATTGGCGACATCGTGGCGGCCAAGGCGCAGCAAATGCCGGCTGATTATCTCGCTGGTATATGTCGGCCTTCGTCACATTGGAGGCCTTGCGCCCCCTTAAGATCTTCACCTGGTCGTCCTGGTTGGTCAGATAGGGCGCCTTATAGATATCGA
>JBAXAT010000111.1:0-5928 GCA_037142335.1 Verrucomicrobiota bacterium
TGCTGACTGGCGCCGGTACCTTGAATGGCAATGTGCGAAACCTGGGCACGATTAACGCCACCAGCGGCACCTTGGTCTTCACTGGCTCCCTCGTCAATGCGGGGCAGGCGAATCTTGGGTCGGGCGGCACGATTCAAATCGGTACGGCAGGCAGCGCCGGCTTCCTCGTCAACAGTGGGACCACCCTGTTCCAGGGCGGCACGTTGATTGCCAACACCATCACCAACACCGGCGTCTTCGGGACCGTCAGTGGCTACGATGGCTTGATTCTCAGCAACGCGACTACCCCAACTGCGCAGTTCATCAATAACGGCGTGATTGCGTTGGCGAGCGGACAGACGCTCACCTTCGCGGGCGTCACGCTGACCAACAGCACCCTCGGCTACCTGACCGCGGGCAGCGGGGCGACCCTGGTGCTGAGTAATGCCAGCTTCGTGAACCTGAGCCAGAACGCCGGCTGGAACTTTGGCAGCTTGGCGGATACCAACATCACTCTGTTGTTCAACAACACCGCCATCACGAGCGGTTCCTATTTCCTGACCGCCAACAGCATCAGCAACGGGCCGTATGCGGCGTTGGCCAACCAGGTGATTCCGGTCCTGAACATTGCGGGCGGCTATCTGACGTTGACCAACGCGAACGCCAGTCAGAACCGGGACGTGTTGTATGTGGATAATTTGACAGTGGCCAACGGGGCGACGCTGAACCTCAACGGCAACACGATCTACTTTGCCGGCGACACCAATCTCCTCGGCAATGTGGATTATTCCAACGGCGGCCAGATCATCAAAATGTTGGGCACCGCTGGCGGCGTGACTTGGGCCATCAATGGCGGTTCGAATGACTGGAATCTGGCTGGCAACTGGAGCCCGAACGTCGTGCCGACGGCCTACGACGCGGTAACGCTGACCAATGCCACGCAGGCGACGGTCACATACCTCACCAACCGCGTCGCGGCGGCAATGATGTTGGCTATCTCCAACAACAACGCGGCCGCGCAGACGTTGTTGCTGAGCAACAGCACGCTGTCCGTGAGCCTGACGACGCTAGTCGGCAACAACGGCATCGTCCAGATCGGCGACGGCAGTGGGTCGGCGACCTTCTCGAACACGGTGCTCGCACTCTGGAACGGCGGCCAGATCGTGCTGACCAACGGCAATGCCGGCGGCCTGAACCAGTTGGTGGTCACCGGAACCTTCAGCAACGGGCCGAGCACATTCATCACCATGACCGGCGTCAATGGCGCAACCAACCAGATCGTGCTCGGCCAAGGCGCCTTCACCAACGCCGGCAGCCTCGTTTCCTTGGGTGGAGTCAACTTGCTGCAAGTCGCCGCCGCGGTCAACGCCAGCACGAACAACTTGCAGGGTGGCGGGTTGGGCTATCAGGATTTAAATGGCAATCCGATTGCCCTGCTCAATACCGGCGTGATTCTTCTGAACGGCGGCAACTTGGCGGCGGCAGCGGTGACGAACGTCAGTGGCGGCTTGATCGCGGGCACCAGCGGGTCGAGCTCGGTGAGTGCGCCGCTGGTCAACCAAGTGGGCGGTGTTGTCAGCAACGCCGGCGCGACATGGACACTCAACACTTTGAGCAACCTCGGTACGTTTGTCGTGATCAACGGTGGCGGCGTCACCAATACCGGCGCGGTCAGTCTCAACACCACCAGCGGCAGCACCAGCACCGCCCAAGTGACCGGCGCTGGTTCCACCTGGGCTGTGAACGGACTGGAAATCGGCAGCCCCGGTGGTGCCGGTGCGGCAGCATTGCTGGTGACCAATGGCGGTCAATTGACCAGTCTCGGCGCAGCGGTCATCGGTAACGGCTCGTCGAACAACACGGTGAATGTGGCCGGCAGCGGCGTGTGGGACGCCAGCGCCAGTGGCGCTGGCATCACGGTTGGCAGTGGCCAAGCTACCGGTAACGTATTGACTGTTAACAGCGGCGGCACGGTGCTGGCCAATGGGCTGACGATCAGTGCCAGCGCGAGCGACCGGAGCAACGTCGTGACTGTGGCTGGCGGCAATCTATTTGTGACCAACGCGGCCGGCAACGCCAAGTTGATCGTCGGCGCGGCCGGTGCCGGCACGCTGACTCTCAACAGTGGCACACTCTTTGTCAACCAGTTGCTCGTCACCAACAACGTGCTTGGCGCACAGACCAACTCAATCTTCAACTTTACCGGCGGCACGCTGATCACTTCCAATGCCGCCAACGCCGTCGCCGCCAACATCATTGTGCCCTATGTCGACTCCGCCGCGTACAGCCTCAACGGCAATTGGACCATGCTCGGCGGCAGCAACCTGGTGCAGTCGAGTAGCACCAACAGTTCCGCCGACCGAATCGGTGCGGTGATCTTCGGTAACGGCGTCGGCGGCGTCACCGCCACGGTCAACAACGCGGTGTTTAATACCGGCAGTTTGACACCACTGCAAGTGGGCAATGGCACGGGCGGCGGCAACGTGATGATCATCACCAACGGCGGCAAAGTCTGGGCGGGCGTCGGCCCCCAAGGTACTGTTCTTTATAGCGGGCTGGGCATTAGTTCGTCCACCAACACCATCCTCGTGACCGGAGCGGGGTCGTTCCTCGGCACGACAAATTCGACTGGCGTCGGATACACCTTTAACATCGGCGCCGGCACGGGCGTCTCCAACTCGTTGATCATCGCCAATGGCGGCGTGGTCACCAATTACGCCGGGTTCCTGGGTGGCAACTACAGCCTCGTGCTTGTGACCAGTACCGGTTCGATCTGGAACGCCGGCGTGGGCGGCGCGTCTGGCAATTTCGGGCAAGTGATCGTGAGCAACGGCGCCACGCTGGTAAGCAGAGTGTTCACCCTCAGTGGCGGCACGAATTCGGTCCTCGTAACTGGCCCCGGGTCGGTTTGGACGGATACCAGCGGCTTCATGGTCGGCAAGGGTGGCTTCGGCGACAGTGTGATCGTGAGCAACGGCGGCGTGGCGACCACAGCCGGGTTCGAAATCGGCGGCGGCGGCTCGGCCAACGGCAGCAACAACTTCGTCATCGTCACCAGTGGCGGCGTGATTTCGAATACCGGCGTCCTCACCATCGGCTACAACGCCCTGAGTTCCAGCAACGGCCTGATCGTTGCCAATGGCGGGACGAATTTCAATGGGACGGTTAACATTGGCACCTCCGCCAATGCGAATAACAACTACTTCAACATCGGCAGTGCCGGCGCGGCCAGCTATGCCAGCAATGGCGCGATTACCGTCGGTGGCAGCGGTGGCGGCTTCAATACGATGACCGTCACCAATGCGACTGTCTTGAGCACCAGTCTGACCATCGGCAACGGGTCGTCCAATAACACTGTCAGCCTTCAGGGTGCGGACAACAGCATTTGGAACTTGCGGGGCGGTGCGGTCACCGTCGGCACCGGGCTGGCCTCCAACAATGTGCTAAATATTGGCGGCACCTTCACCAATGTCGGCCTAGTCACCGTTGGCAGTGCCGGCGCGAGTGCCAACAGTCTGACGATCACCAACGGCGGCACATTCCTGGGCAACCGGGTCATCGTCGGTACCGGCGGCTCGACCGGGAACGTATTCAAGGTCAGTGGCGGCACCGCCGTTGCCACCAGCATTGTCGTCAGCGCCACCGCGAACGACTGGAACAACAGTGTCAACGTTGCCGGCGGCAGTCTGTTCGTGACCAACGCGGCCGGCACCGCGTTGCTGAATGTTGGTTCAGTTGGCGTCGGCACGCTGAACATCAACAGCGGCTTGCTATACGTCAACCAGTTGTTGCTCACTAACAATGTTGATCAAGGCCGGACTAACTCGTTCTTCAGCTTCAACGGTGGCACACTGACCACCTCCAATGCCGCGAACAAGGTGGCCTTCAACTATGCGACGCCGTCGAATTCCACGGTCAATATCAATAGCAGTTGGAACATGCTCGGCGGTTCCAATCTCTTTACCTCGCTGACGGCGGGTGGCAATGCCGGCACGATCAACCTCGGCAACGGGGCGGGCGGCGCGATCGTGACCGTGACCACTGGCGTAGTTTGGAATGTTGGCTCGTTCACGTTGGTCGTTGGCACTGGCGCGACTGGTGCCGGTAACGAATTGATCATCACCAATGGCGGCCAGGTGCTGGGGAACAATACTATCTTCCTGGGTGCGACAGCTGGGTCGTCCAATAATGCGATTCTGGTCACTGGTGCGGGTTCACTTCTGACGAATGCCGCCATGAGCTTTGGTGCTAACGGCAATTCCAACACAGTAACTGTGAATCAAGGCGGTGCGCTCTTGATGAGCGGCCAGTTGACTGTCGGTGCTGGTGGCACCGGCAAATATACTTTAATCACAGTCAGCGACACCGGCTCAGTGTTCCAGGCGAATAATTTCTTCTACAATTCCGGCGGGTTTAACACCTTCATCGTCAGTAATGGCGCGGCAGTCTCTGTCGGGGCGGTGTCCGGCAGCAATGCTGGCGGCAGCAATACGTTTATCGTTACCGGACCCGGTTCAGTGTTCACAGATACCTCGTTTACGATTGGTGGCAATGGTCAACCCAGTGGTGGCAGTAACAATTTGACAGTTTCCAAAGGCGGTTTATTTGTGAGCGGCAGCACCACGATTGGAAGCAGTGCCCCGGGTAACTGGGCGCTGGTGACCGATGCCGGCTCGGTTTGGTCGAATACTGTGAGCGGTATCGCCATTGGTGGTGACGGCAGCTATGTCGTGGTCAGTAATCAAGGTGCGATTTTCAATGCTGGTGGCGTCACTATTGGTGGCTATTCCAATGTGCATGCGACTGTCACTGGCAGCGGTTCGGTCTGGAGCAATGGCGGCGCCTTCAGCGTCTCAGCTTATAACGGCAGCGTTTCCGTGGTGGACAGCGGGCAAATGCTAATTGGGTCCGCCAGTATTGGCGCGTCGTTGGGTGGTGGCGGTCTCGCTGGTGGGCGGTGGTACGGTTCAAACTCAGTGGTCGAGGTCGCTGGCACCGGGTCGGTGCTGACTGCCAGCGGATCGCTCGTAATCGGTGCGGGCGGCAACCTCAACAAACTCCTTGTCACTAACGGTGCGCAAGTGAGCAGCTTTGGGGTCAGTGTTGGCAACGTCAATGGTGCCATCGGTACTAATTTCGGTTACTACCTGCCGGCCGGCGGTGCCCAGCAACAAAGTACGACCATGGCGACGGAATTGTCCGGCAACAGCAACATGGTGGTTGTCAGCGGTCCCGGCTCAAGTTTGAATCTGACCGGTAACACCCTCACGATTGGCCGGGCGGGCCTCTACAACATGCTGGTCATCTCCAATGGCGGCGTGGTGGTTGATCAAACGGCGGTTTTGGGCAATACCAGTAGCTATAATACCAACTTCTGGGACTACACTGGATACAACGCTCCCACAGCGAATGTCTACGCCGTTACTGTCAACTTGACCAACACCTATGCCAGTGCGCTCGTGAGTGGCGCCGGTTCAGCGTGGACCAATACCGGTAATCTCACCGTCGGTAACACCGGCGCCGGCAACACCCTCACGATCTCGAACTCGGCGTTTGTGACGGCCTCCAATTTGGTTATTGGCGCGGCGGATTCCTCCACCGGCAACGTTGTCAAAATCGTGGGCGGCAGCTTGTATGTTACCAACAACACGGCGGCCGGTGGCCAGTTGATCGTCGGTCAGAATGGTGGCGGTGTACTCACCCTCAACAGCGGCACGCTCGTGGTCAACCAATTGCTGGTCACCAACAATGTCTGGGGTGCGCAGACCAATTCGATCTTCAACTTCACCGGCGGCACGCTCATTACCTCCAACGCCGCCAATGCCGTGGCCGCGAATATTGAGATTGTGTCGAACACGACCATGACAGTCAGCGGCAAATGGATCATGCAAGGCGGCAGCAATCTGGTGAGTGGTACGGCGAACAGCGGCGGCTTCTTCAGCTTGGGCG
>JBAXAT010000112.1:0-5907 GCA_037142335.1 Verrucomicrobiota bacterium
ACCAAACCTCGCCCACCAGCACATCCTCAAACGTCACGGCGTCCGAGCCGGTAACGGTCATGGTATCCGGACCGCCCGCGTCCAGCGCGTCCAACTTGAGCGACCAATTACCGGCCGCGTCGGCAATGGTGGACTTGGTTTGATCCCGGAAGTGAACGGTGATCTTCTCGCCCTTGCTGGCCTTACCCCAGACGGGAACGGGCATTCCGCGTTGCAAGACCATGTGGTTGCCAAACACATCCGGCAACTTGACGTTCGCGTTGGCCGTGGGCGTTACGGAGAGCAGCATCCAAGCCGACACCGTGATCAACCAAAACGCCGACATCACACCATTTTTCAACTTCAACATAGATGCATTCCTTTCGTTCGAACATGATTCATTGACTACCGAGGACTATGCGGCAGCGAAACCGCATATTACAAGCCACAGCTGGGTTGTCGTCCTATCGAACCGCTTCAAATTGGCCACACAGGAGTTGCTCGGTGCCGTCCAGCTTGCGCCACGGACCCGGCGTGAGTATAAGTACGCGCATGTCTAAACTCTTGTCCAAGTTTACCTACAAAATGAACTCCCGCAGCGTATTCCTCGCCGCTTTGATACTCGCTACCACCGCACCGGTTAGCCCGGCACAGACGAATGTTCCGGCTGCGCCATTGTCGCCCGAGCAGCAGGCGTTCCTCAAGCGCAAAGCCGCGCCCATCGGGGTGCTCTTTATCGGAGACGAAATCACGGCCGGTTGGAACGGTGCGGGCAGAGCGGTTTGGACCAGCCGATATGCCAAGCTCGATGCCGCCAACTTTGGCGTCAACGGTGATCGAACCGAGCAATTGCGATCACGCATCGCGAACGGCGAGCTCGACGGCATCTCGCCCAAGGTCGTGATTCTGATGATTGGCGCCAACAACAACAACGAATCCGCGCCCCGCATCACAGCCAACGTCACCGCCATCGTGAAGCAAATCAACACGAAGCTCCCGCAATCCAAACTGCTATTACTGGGTATCTTTCCCCGGGGTTTCCTCGCAACCGACCGCCTGCGTGCGAAAATAGCGGCGGTCAACGCCGAACTGGCCAAGCTTCACGACGGGCAGAAGACATTCTACTTGGAGATTTGGGAACCGTTCCTTGCCGAGAGCGGCTGGATTCCCAAGGAGACCATGCCCGACGCCATGCACCTGAGCGCTAGGGGCTACCAAATTTGGGCCGACGCGATGCAGCCGACGCTCGACGCCCTACTCAAATGAGCCCGCGTGGCGGGCGGCATATCTGTGGTTTCAAGCAGTTCGGGGCAATCTCCGCTCCGCGATTGATCGATTAGATTTCTCCGAGCGAGATGTAAAACAGCCAGTTGCTGAACACGAGGATCTGGTTCTCCCCTTTGCGGAGCGTGACGGTGATGCGATCCGCCGAGGGATGATACCCGTGCAGGAAATTCCCATTCCACACCAGCTGACCATTCAGCCAGACGGCGTACGGCAGCGAGCCGCCCACGTGCATCGTGGTTTTTCTTTCCGTGTCGGACTGGACGATGGCTAGGCCAAACGCCCCGGCCCCGTGGGAAGCGGCTCCGGGTTTGTCTTTGGAAACCTCCTGCCCCAGTGGCATCACGCCGCCGCGCTCGAGCCAGGACTTCTGCCACCAGCTCGTCTTGGCGATCTCGGCGACCCGGTCATACTTCTGCCAGCCCTCAAAACTTGTCGGCAATTCAGGGTACGCCCCCTTGCCGGCCGCGACCGGGTCGTAATCTTCCGGCATATTCGCGAGCACGACCGGTGCGGCGCCCTTCCACGGCACCGGCGGAGAAATCAGCCAGTCCGTCACCGCGTTGTAATACAGCGAAGTCTTTTCGACGAGCGGGGCCTGACAACCGAGCAGCGCCAGCACCGCCTTGGCCATCGCCCGCCATGTATGAATCGTGTGGTGAACGCCGTCAGGTCCCCACATTTCCTTACCAGCGGCGAGTCCCTCGTCGAACATCGCCTCACTATCGAGCACCCAACAATCATATTCTTTGGCGAGTTCGCGAACGACCGGCGCGTAGACCGGAGAGCGGTACCGCTGGACGGTTTTATCGCGAATCGGCGACGGCGTCATGAGAATCATTTTCGCCCCGGTCTTGCGGGTGGCCGCAACGATCTCCCCCAAGTCCCGCCGGTAATCTTCCGGCGATTTACCGTCGCGCGTGCCAACATTGACCACCACCAAGTCCGGTTTGACCGCCAGCACATCCTTGGCATACCGGGCTTTAAGCTGGATGACGTTATTACCGGCCACGCCGGCGTTATACATGACTAAGTTCGGGTACCCGTTAGCCTGCAACGTTTCGATCACCCAGTCGCACCAGGCGCTGCCATCGGTCAGGCTGTTTCCACAAAATACAATCCGGCGAATCCCTTGCATTGAATTGGTTACTCCTGCATTCACCCGGTCTTGGCCCGGTTTCATCTCGTTAGCTGGCGTCTGCGCCCAACCCGCCACCGCCATCAAACACAGCGCCACCACAACTCCATTCTTCAACTTCAACATCGGAGGCATTCCTTTCATTCGAACCTGATTCATTGACTCCAGAAGACTATGCGGCAGAGCTGCCGGATATTACCAGCCGCATTCATGTAAGCTTTTGACACCGCAACGCATATTGATTATACATTGCCATTGCCGATCGGACAAAACCTAAAGGAATCGTTTCTATGTTCATTCGAATCAGCGTCATATTTTTACTCGGGTTACTCCTACCGTTCTTGCCAAGTTTTGGGCAGGAGCCGCCCATGCCACCGGAGACTCCGACGCAGCCGCAAAAATGGTGGCCGACGCAACCGGGCAAGCTGCCCTTTGTGCATACGCTGTTTACCAGCGACATGGTACTGCAACGCGACGTCGCCGCTCCGGTCTGGGGCTGGAGCCAACCAGGAGACAAGATTACCGTCACCGTTCAGAATCCCAAGGGAACCGGCGCGACCGCGACGGCCGTGGCCGGGGCGGATGGCAAATGGCTGACGAAGATCGGCCCGTTGCCGGCGGGTGGACCAGTGTCGCTCACCATCCAAGGAGCCACGCAGAAGATTGTGCTGACGAACGTGCTTATTGGCGATGTCTGGCTCTGCTCTGGGCAATCGAACATGAATTGGCCGGTCTGGTTGTCCCTAAATGCAGAGGCGGAAACCAAGCAGGCGAATCATCCGGAAATCCGTTCGTTCACCGTCGGCTTTTATCCTTCGCATGTGCCGCTGCCAGTGCCCTTGCCGTCGGCCTGGGAGACCTGCACGCCGAAGCACGCCGGTAACTTTACCGCGATGGGGTATTTCTTCGCCCGCGAGCTCTACAAGGTCGAGAAGATCCCGATCGGCATCATTCACAGCTCCCAGGGCGCCACCGCCGCCGAAGTGTGGATCGGCGCGGACGGAATCCGCAAGTATATGCCCCACGACTTTCACGCACAGCTTGACCGGCTGACCAAGGAGATTGGCGATCCCCCCCGGGATTATTTCCAAGACGTGGAGAAATGGGCCGCGACCGTCGACCCGGCCAGCGCCCAGCAGCACTACACCTCCGCGACCACCGTGAACACTAATGACTGGCAAGATATGCCGGTGCCGAAGCCGTGGAAAGAAGCCGGGCTGACCAACTTTAACGGTCTGGTCTGGTTCCGCACGTCGGTCGAGATTCCGGATACCTTGGCCGGGAAGCCGGTCAGCCTCGAACTGTCGCAGATCAGCGGTACCGACATCACTTGGTTTAATGGCCAGCTGGTTGGTGCCAAGCAACTCAATGGCAGCTACCGCAAGTACCATATTGACGGTGAATTGGTGAAGCCCGGCAAGAACCTGCTGGTCGTGGCCGTGGTCAGCACCAATGCCAACGCCGGCTTCTGCGGCGATGGGAAAAACATGAGCGTGCGTTTCACGACCGACGGCAAGAGCATCCCGCTGGCCGGGACATGGCAGGTCAAAGCGGGCGTGGCCATGAAAGATATTGCGCTGCCCTTCCCTCGGCCGCAGGTGGGTTATTACAAAACCCTGGCCGGCCTTTACAACGGCATGATCGCCCCGCTCGGGCCGTTCGCCATTAAAGGCGCCATGTGGTATCAGGGCGAAGCGAGCTTCCCATTCTGGCTGCAATACCGCCGGCTGATGCCAGCCCTCATTTCCGATTGGCGCGACCAGTTCCAAGTGGGTGAATTCCCATTCCTCATCGTCTCGCTCTCCACGCAGGGCGGCAAACAAACCAAACCCACTGAACCGGGCTACGCCGAAGTCCGCGAAGCCCAATGGCGCACCGCCCGCACCATGCCGAACGTTGGTATCGCCATCGCCGCCGATCTTGGTGACGAACCGGTCTCCAACATTCATCCGAAAAACAAACAGGATGTCGGTCGCCGACTGGCTTTGGTCGCACGGCGGATGGTTTATGGCGAGAAAGACCTGCTCGATTCCGGCCCGGAATATTTTGAGATGATGCTGGAACGCAAGAATGCCGACCCCGACCCGTCCACCGTGAACACGAATACCCCCTTCGTGAAGGAATACAAGACCCGCCTCTATTTCAAACATCTCGGCGGCGGCCTCGTGTTCAAGTCCGGCAATGCCAAGCCGAACGGCTTTGCCGTTGCCGGCGAAGACAAACAGTTCGTCTGGGCTGACGCGGTGATCGAAGGCGATACCGTCGTAGTTTCCGCCCCCGAAGTCACTGTGCCACGCTATGTCCGGTACGGCTGGGCCTCCTACCCCATCCTCACCCTCTTTAACAAAGAAGGTCTACCGGCAATTCCTTTCCGCACCGATGAATAAAGTTGCCGGCACTACGACCAATGAAATGATCGGAGTGACGTTATGCTGGAAATGAAAAGCTGCCTGCTGGCTGGCATCAGCCTGCTGGCAGCGTCCTTGTCGCTGCCGGGCCAGACCAACAATCCGGCTCCACTACCGACCGATTCAAATCCGAACGACAATATGCGAACCAACCTGATTACCAATGGGCAACGTGTGTTCACGTGTGGCCACAGCTTTCATTCTTGGGTTCCACCGCTTTTGAAGGAACTGGCCAATGCGGCGGGGATCACCAATCACGTCGTCGCCGGCGTGTCATCAATTGGCGGTTCGAGTGCGCTCGCCCACTGGAAGGTGGCGGACGACAAGAACCGGGCCAAAGCCGCGCTCACTGCCGGTAAGGTGGATGTCTTGACGTTGTCGTGCTTTTCCGGGCCGGACGAAGGCATCCGCAACTTCGCCAAGCTGGCGGTCGAACACAATCCCAACGTCCGCGTCACCCTCCAGGAACTCTGGCTGCCGGAAGATTGCTTCCCATTTATTACAGGTCCGCGTGCGCCGCATACGGTGAACGATTTCAATGGCGCGACACTGGCCGGCTTGGAAATACCGCACGCCGCGTATTTCAAGGCGATGGAGGATTACGTCCGCGCCCTCAACGCCGAGCTGGGCAAACCAGTGGTCTTCATTGTTCCCGACGCCCAAGCCACGCTGGCCTTGCGGGAACGGATCATTGCAGGCACGGCGCCCGGGTTGAAGAAACAATCCGAACTATTCGCCGACTCCTGGGGCCATCCCACGGTGCCCTTGAAAGTCCTCTCGGCCTATTGTCATTTCGCCGTAATCTACCGGCGCAGTCCAGTCGGCCTGCCGATGCCGCGCATCCTGATGGACGTAAAAAACCCACAGTGGGACGACAAGTTAAACCGCCTCTTGCAAGAGCTCGCGTGGGAAGCAGTCACCCACCACCCGCTGAGCGGCGTCTGACGGAAGTCGTCTCTCCCGCTTCTTGTCTGACTCGGATTGTCGAGGTATCAACTGCTAAAGCGGTTGCCAATACCGGTTGCTTTGCGTTACAAGGGGCGGCAATGACTGACCGGGAAATACTGCGCGGCTTGGCCGCCCGCGTTCGCGCTCTTG
>JBAXAT010000113.1:0-5878 GCA_037142335.1 Verrucomicrobiota bacterium
ACAGGTTGGCCAGCAGGCCGATGACCAGCGTGACACCAAAGCCTTTCACTGGGCCGCTGCCCATCCAAACCAAAATCAATGCTGTCAGAATTGCCGTGAAGTGCGCGTCGAAAATCACGCGAAACGCGCGCGAGTACGCGGCAGCAATGGCGGCCCGCAGCGGCTTACCGGCGGCCAGCTCTTCCCGGACGCGCTCGTAAATCAGCACGTTGGTATCCACCGCCATGCCGATGCTGAGGACAATCCCGGCAATGCCGGGCAACGTGAGCGTGAACTTAAACGCCGCGAGCACACCGACGGTGATCAAAATGTTGAACACCAGCGCCGCGTTGGCAACCATGCCGGCGAGGAGGTAGTAAATCGCCATGAACGCGATGACGGCAATCGCGCCGTACAACGCCGAGCGGATGCCACTGTGAATCGAATCCATACCGAGCGATGGGTCGACGCTCCGTTGTTCAAGCACCTTGACCGGCGCTTGCAATGGATTTTCCAGCACACTGGCGAGCCGCTGCGCTTCCATGATGCTAAATGTCCCAGAGATTTGCGCGCGGCCACCAAGAATCGCATCCTGAATAACTGGTGCGGATTTGACTTCGCCGTCGAGGACGATGGCAAGTTGTCGTCCAACGTTGGCGCCGGTAACGCGTCCAAAAAGCGTCGCGCCGTCCTTGTTAAACGTGAGCGAAATACTCGGCCGTCCGATGTCGTCGTAGGTGACATAGGCGCGCTCGACATATTTACCGGTCAGACCTTGTTCTGGTTTGAGCTTGCAGAAATAATGCCGCGTTGCCTCCCGGCCTTCAGCGCTCTTCACATCTTGCGCTAGATTCGTGTAGCCGAGTGGCGGATGAAAATACGGGCTGCCAGACTCGGCTTGGAGCTGGTCATTGTCCTTGTTGACGAGGAGGAATTCGAGGTAGGCGGTCTGCTCAATTGTCCGCCTGGCATCGGCACGGACTTCCTCGCTCAAGCCTGGCAACTGGATTAGGATGCGATCTTCACCAACTGATTGAATAATCGGCTCGGAGACGCCGAACTTATTGACGCGCCGCTCAAGGATTTCAATCGCCTGCCGGATGGCTTGGCCTTTACCGGCAGCGTCAATCTGCGACAAATCCATCTTCAGCAGGAACGACGTGCCACCTTTAAGGTCGAGACCCAGTTTGATTTTGCCGGGTATTACAACGCCGTTTGCGTCCTTGCTATCGTACGGCGGCCAGAACGAGTACGCAGCCGCAAGGATGACAAAGGCGATGAGCGAAAACTTCCAAGGAAACTGTTTGTTCATGAAAACACGACCGGATTAGTTCGTGGTGACGGCGACATCGTCACCTTTTTGAACAACAGTAGTGACAGCACTCTTGATGACTTCGATCTTGACGTTATCGGCAATCTTCACGACGAAGGTTTTCTCCTTCGCGTTGGCGATGATGCCGTAAATCCCATTGCTCATGAGAACCTTATCACCGGTTTTGATGTTACTCAGCAGGTTAGCAAGCTCCTTACGCTGTTTCGATTGCGGGCGAATCATCAGGAAATAAAACATCACACCCAGAATCGCAAACATCGCGATCATCTGAATCATCTGCGCTTTCGGATCCTGTTGTTCAGAACCGCTCGGCGCACCCATGGCTAACAAACTATGTATCATCATTTTCAGTTTTCTCCGTGTAATGCGCGATAAACTCGCGCTGAAATTCTCCAAAACTCCCGGCCACAATCGCCGCCCGTGCCCGGCGCATCAAATTCAAAAACATATGTAGATTGTGCCACGTCAGCAGGCGCAATCCCAAAATCTCGTTCGCCCAAATCAAATGCCGCAAGTATGCCCGGCTGAACTGCCGGCACGCGTAACACTCGCAGCCCACTTCCAACGGCCCGAAGTCCGCCCGGCAACTCGCCGCGCGAATCGAATACGAACCTTGTGACGTGAACACCTTGCCGTGCCGCGCTGCCCGCGTCGGCAACACGCAATCGAACATATCCACGCCGCGTGCGACCATCTTAAGCAGTTGCGGCGGCGTACCAACGCCCATAACGTACCGGGGCTTATCCGCCGGCATGAACGGCACGCTCAAATCCACTTGCTGGAGCATTTCCGGCTCCGGTTCGCCGACGCTTACGCCACCAACGGCGTAACCAGGGAAATCCATCGCCACCAGTTCCCGGGTGCATTTCTCCCGTAAATCTGCAAATACGCTACCCTGCACGATGCCAAAGAGCAACTGTCGGTCGCTACCGGTCTGTTCCCGGCAACGAGCAGCCCACTGTAGGGTCAGTGCCACGCTTCTGCAAGCGTATTCTTGGTCGCACGGCCACGGTGGACATTCATCAAACGCCATCGCAATGTCGCTACCCAGCACCGTTTGGGCCGCCATCGCCTCAACCGGTCCGAGAAACAACGTCGCGCCATCCACGTGCGATTGAAATTCCACGCCAGCATCGCTAATTTTGCGGAGCTTGGCCAATGAGAAGACCTGATACCCGCCGCTATCGGTCAGAATCGGCCCGTCCCAATTCATGAACTTGTGCAGACCGCCGGCTTGCCGGATAAGGTCGAGGCCGGGCCGGGTCATCAAGTGATAAGTGTTGCCAAGGATAATTTGCGCGCCGAGTTGACGGAGTTCGTCCGGCGCCATGCATTTGACCGTCCCTTGCGTGCCGACCGGCATAAAGACCGGCGTTTCGATGATGCCATGGGCCGTTGTTAACTTACCGGCGCGTGCAGCGGCATCGGTGGCTTCGATTTGAAAGTGGCCGGTCATTTGACCGCCAAGCTAATGATTGCCGGCGCGGAAAGCAAACTGAACTTGCTTCACGGCGTTTTCACCGGTATAAACTTGCCCCGAGTATGAGCAAGGAATCCAAAACCAAGAACCCGAAACCCGCAGCCGACAACGCAACCATGCGCGGTGCGGACATTGTTGTCCGTTGCCTCGAACGTGAGGGAGTAAATGTGGTTTTTGCGTATCCCGGTGGGGCGAGCATGGAAATGCACCAGGCGCTCACCCGCTCGAAAAAGATTCGCACAATTTTACCACGGCACGAACAAGGCGGCGCTTTCTCAGCCGGTGGTTACGCCCGCGCCTGCGGCAAGGCCGGTGTCGCCATTGCCACCAGCGGTCCCGGTGCGACGAATTTGGTGACCGGCGTTGCTGATGCGTATATGGATTCGGTGCCGCTGGTGGTGATTACCGGTCAAGTGCCGCGCGCGATGATTGGTCGCGGCGCATTTCAAGAGACCGATGTTTTTGGAATGTCGTTGCCGATGGTGAAGCACAGTTATCTGGTGATGGACACGGCGGATTTGCCACGAATTTTCCAGGAAGCATTTTATATCGCCACCACCGGCCGGCCCGGCCCGGTCTGGATTGATATTCCGAAAGACGTGCAGCAAGGCAATTGCGTGCCGGTGTTTCCGGATAAGCCAAGCCTGCGCGGTTACAATCCAAATCAAAAAATTGATGATGCAGCAGTCCAAAAGATTGCCGAGCTGATTACGAAAAGTGAGCGGCCGGTGATTTACTGCGGCGGCGGCATAATTTCCGCTGAAGCCAGCCGGGAACTCGTGGCGTTTGCCGAGAAAGCCAACATTCCGGTCACGACGACTTTCATGGGCATCGGTGCGATTCCGGCGGAACATCCGCTGTCAATGCGCTGGCTCGGCATGCACGGCACTGTTACGGCCAATCTCGCCGTGGACAAAGCCGACTTGCTGCTCGCGCTCGGCGTCCGTTTCGACGACCGCGTGACCGGTAAGGTCAGCGAATTTTGCAAGCACGGCACAATCGTCCATATCGACGTGGATCCGAGCGAACTGAACAAAAACAAAGTCGCACAGGTGCCGGTCACCAGCGATATCAAGTACGCGCTCCAGCAACTCAACCGCGTCGTGCAAAGCCAGCCGCGGCCGGCGTGGCACGCGCAGATTGCGGAGTGGAAAAAGAAATTTCCGTTCAGCTACCGGGTCACTGACGAAGTGTTGCGCAGCGAATATTTCAAAGAACTCCAGCACGGTGACACGAGCGAAATCATCATGCCGCAATACGTGATCGAATTGCTCAGCGAATTGACCAAGGGCGAGGCGATTATCACCACCGGCGTCGGTTTGCACCAGATGTGGGCCGGGCAGTTTTACAAGACCAAGCATCCCCGGCATTTCATTTCCTCCTCCGGCCTCGGCACGATGGGCTTCGGTTATCCGGCCGCGCTCGGTGCCAAAGTCGCGTGCCCCGACCAACAGGTCGTGGACATTGACGGTGACGGATCATTCATGATGAACGTGCAGGAACTAGCCACCGCGCATATCGAGCGCATCGCGGCAAAAGCGATCATTCTCAACAATCAGTACCTTGGTATGGTTGTGCAGTGGGAAGACCGGTTCTATAAATCTAACCGTGGCCACACCTTCCTTGGCGATCCCGAAAACCGGCACAAGGTCTACCCGGATTATGTCGCCATCAGCAAAGGCTTTAACGTACCGGCGGAGCGCGTCACCAAGAAAAGCGAATTGCGCGCCGCGCTGAAACGGATGCTCGACTCCACTGAGCCGTATTTGCTGGATGTCATCGTCCCGTACACTGAACACGTGCTGCCGATGATCCCGGCCGGCAAGACCGTTCACGATGTCATCGTCGACCAAGGCACCGCCGTGAAACTCGGCGACAACCTCGGTTTATGAGCCGCGCCTAATGACACGCGAGCGAATGCGAATCGCCAGTGTGCTGTTCGCCTTCGCAATCGTCTTTACCGGCCTCTGCATTTTCAGTTACACGCAAAAATCTGCCACGTGGGATGAGCCACAACATCTCGTCCGCGGCTGTCTCGGTTGGCGGGGCGAAAACCGGTTTGACCCCGAACACCCGCCACTGCTCCGGCTCTGGGACACGTTGCCGGTAAGCGACTTCAAATGCGACACCGCCATAATTGATCAAATCTCACCTGCCGACTGGGCCGGCCTCGGACAATTTCAGTACGCGCAAATCACGCTCTACAAAATGAACGATGCCGACCGTCTGCTCTACCGGGCGCGGTTTATGAATGTGCTCCTCGGCGTCCTACTCGGCGTGCTCGTGTTCGCGTGGGCATACGAATGGCTCGGTTTCTGGCCGGCCACCGGCGCACTGGCGTTGTTCACTTTCGAGCCCAACATCATGGCGCACTCGTCGTTAGTCACCACCGATCTTGGCAGTACGTGCTTTATTTTTGGCACAGTCTATTTTCTCTGGCGAACCTGCCGGCACCTGAGCACCGGCAACCTGGCCGGTTTCACTATTTTCTTCACCCTCGCCATCATCAGCAAATTCACCTCAGTCTTACTCGTGCCAATCGTTGTCATCTTGCTTGGTGTCTGGGCCTACCAGTGTAAAAAATTCAGCGTAGCTGCCGGTATCATTATTGGGCTGACGCTGGTGTCGTGGCTGGCAATCTGGGCGGTTTACGGATTCAGATACGCGCCGAGCGCTAATCCGAACTGGCTGTTTCATTTCAATGAGAGCACGCCGTTGTCGTTACCGGCCCGGCTCGCAGCGTGGGCCGATGCGCACCGGTTGTTTCCCAACGCCTTCTCGCAAGGTTTTCTCCTCGGCCAAATCAAAGCACAAACGCGCGGCGCATACCTAAACGGCGAGATCAGCGCAACCGGCTGGTGGTACTACTTCCCGGTCGCATTTCTCATCAAGACGCCGATCGCGGTGCTGGTATTGCTGGCCGGCGGACTGGTCATTACCGGCAAACTCTGGCGCAAATTTCTCGATACCCCGGTTTTCATTGTCTTGCCGGCGGCGCTTTACTTTGTCACCGCGATGACACAGCGCCTCAACATCGGCGTCCGGCACATCCTGCCGGTATATCCGTTCGTGCTGCTGCTTGGCGC
>JBAXAT010000114.1:0-5805 GCA_037142335.1 Verrucomicrobiota bacterium
ACAGGTACTTCACCTGGCATTGGCAAGAAACCCTTACCGGCATCGGCTGCCGCGCAAACTTGCCCAAAAAACATTCCAGCTGAAATTTGCCACAAAACAGCGATACCAATTTGCTTTACCTTACAGGTCTTCATCGGCCAAGATATTATCGATTCACTCATGCCAACTCAAACCAAAAACACCGCTCGACTTTTACGCCTTATGGCACGATTGCGTGCGCCCGGCGGCTGCCCCTGGGACCGCGAACAGACACATCTGAGCATTCGCCATAATCTCATCGAAGAAACCTACGAAGCGCTGGATGCATTAGATGACGGTGACATGCTTGGGTTTCAGGACGAGCTTGGTGATCTACTGTTACAGGTGGTTTTTCATTCTCAAATTGCCAGCGAATCCGGTCAATTCGATTTTGACACTGTTGCCAAAACGATTGCCGAAAAACTATTACGTCGTCATCCGCATGTATTTGGCAAAACGAAAGCTGACACCAGCCGGGAAGTACTCCGGCAATGGGAAGATATTAAGAAAACCGAGAAAAAGTCCGCCTCGATTTACGCCGAAGTCCCGCGCAGCCTGCCAGCGCTGTTGAAAGCCGACAAGATTCAACGCAAAGCTTCGCGTGTCGGTTTCGATTGGAAACACGTCAAAGATGTCGTGGCCAAAGTTGAAGAGGAACTCCGGGAAATGAAAGCTGCGCTCGCCTCCGGTAACCGCCGGCACTTCGAGGAAGAGCTGGGCGATTTACTTTTCGCCACCGTCAATCTCGCCCGGTACGAAAAACTCGATCCGGAAGATTTGCTCAACCGGACAACGCACAAATTCGTCAAACGATTCCAGCAAGTCGAGCGTGCCGTTCACAAGCAAGGCAAACGTCTCGAAGATTGCACACTTGAAGAACTCGACGCGCTCTGGAACTCCGCCAAGCGCCGGACCAACTGCCGCAGGCACGTTTAAAAATTTCTGGTTTTGTCGCCGGTGGCGTGGTAGGAAGCCGCTGTGCGATTAGCGCAGCATCGAACAAGGAACCGGCGCGAGCTGGTGGGGGTTTTCGGCGGCACGTTTAACCCGATTCATCTGGGGCATTTGCTCATCGCGCAAGATGCACTGGAGCAAGTCGGCTTGGAGCGTGTGCTGTTTATTCCGACTGCGCAGCCGCCGCACAAACTTCTCGCCGGTAACGTCAGCGCGCGGCACCGGCTCCGGATGCTCAAGCTGGCGATTGACGGTCACCCGCAGTTTGCGGTGGATGATTTGGAAATCCGGCGCGGTGGTAAATCGTACTCCGTCGAAACGCTGGCGGAATTGCAGGAGCGGCTACCAGCGGCAGATTTTTATTTTATCATCGGCGCGGATTCGTTGGCGGAATTGCCGCAGTGGTATCAAGCGGAACGGTTGGTGAAGTTGTGCCGGTTTCTGGTGTTCGCGCGGCCCGGTTACGCGGCGAAGCCGGTGCGGCGCTTGGCCGGGCTGCGATACAGGATGTTTTCCAGGCATCCGTTTGAAATTTCGTCGCAGGAGATTCGGGAACGGCTTGCTAGTCGGCAATCCATTCGGTATCTTGTATCCGAACCCGTACGCCGATATATCGAAAGGCATCAGCTTTACATTGAAAAAACTTGATTCACGGAACATTGTCAAACTTTGCCGAGAAATTGCAGAGGATAAGAAAGCAATTGATTGTATTATCTTCGATGTGCGGAAGATTTCGTCAATCGCCGATTATTTCCTGATTTGCTCAGGTAGTTCTGCGCCACATCTTAACGCAATCGCCGAAGAGATTAGACGCCGACTCCGTGACGCCGGCTTCCGGCCACGCCATCACGATGGTTTCCCACAAAGCCGGTGGGTGGTGCTGGATTACGGTGATGTATTAGTCCACATTTTTCATCCTGAGTTGCGCGAGCACTATGATCTCGAACATCTCTGGGGCGACGCCAAGCGTGTGAAGTAAGAGGTTAGAGCACGCCGGCTTTACGAATCTTCTCAAGTAAGCTGGTTGTCGAGAATCCCGACACGAATGGTATAATGCGAATCTTGGTGCCGATGGCATCGAGTAGCACGCGTTCTTCGGTATCCAATGTATCAGGACGGTAATCTCCGCCTTTGGCGTAGAGTTGCGGCCGGACGGTTTTGATGAAGCGCAACGCCTGCCGTTCTCGGAAAATGACAACAGCATCCACACATTCCAATGCGGCGAGAATAGCGGCACGCTGGCGTTCAGGAACAAGCGGGCGCGATGGACCTTTGAGTTGGCGAATCGAAACGTCGGAATTCAAACCAATGATGAGCAGGTCACCGAGACGTTTAGCACGTTGTAGATAAGCGACGTGACCGAAGTGGAGGAGATCAAAGCAACCATTGGTGGCAACGACACATTGGCCACGCCGTCGTGCCGCAGCGGCCCAGCGTTGCGCGTGCGCAAGTGTAAGAACCTTTACCGGGCGTGTAACAGACAGGGGTTTAATGCTTGATTTGACGGTCATGTGTTGCAATGGTATCCGCTGAAAGAATGACGTACTTGCCAGAGGCGGTCAAGTGGTTTTGAGTTAGCGATAGGGGTGGCCAATGGAGAAACTCCATTTACTTACGATCATCATTTACTTCACCGTCCTGACCGGCCTCGCGTGCTACGGTCTGCACCGGTATGTAATGATTTTTCTGTATTACAAATACCGGAAACAAAAGTTACTCCCAGTTGGCCAGTTTCCGACCTTGCCGCACCTGACAGTGCAGTTGCCGCTTTACAACGAGATGTACGTTGCGGAACGCCTGTTGAACGCGATTGTGGCGTTGGATTACCCAACAGACAAACTCGAAATCCAAGTACTCGACGATTCGACAGATGAGACGACTACAATCGTGGCGCAGAAGGTGGCGGAATTGCGCCGCCGCGGATTCGACATCACCCACATCCAGCGCCAGAACCGGCAAGGCTACAAGGCCGGTGCACTGCAAAATGGATTACGCCTGGCGCGCGGTGAGTTCGTGGTGATTTTTGATGCGGACTTTGTGCCGCAGCCAGAATTACTCCAGCAAACCATTCAATACTTTACCGACCCCAGCATCGGGATGTTGCAAACTCGATGGGGACACCTCAATGAGCCGTACTCGTTACTCACGCGCGTGCAATCAATTTTACTCGACGCACATTTTCTAATCGAGCAAACCGCCCGGTCGCGGTCGGGACGGTTTTTCAACTTCAACGGGACAGCCGGTATCTGGCGGCGGGCGTGCATCAACGAGGCTGGCGGATGGCAGGCTGACACGCTGGCGGAAGACCTTGATCTGAGTTACCGGGCGCAAATTAAAGGTTGGAAATTTTTATTCCTACCGGATGTTGTCACACCAGCGGAGCTACCGGTGGAGATGAGTGCATTTAAAACGCAGCAGCACCGGTGGGCGAAAGGTTCGGCACAGGCGATGAAGAAGATGCTGCCGAAACTCTGGCGGGCAAATGTGCCGTTCAAGGTCAAACTCGAAGGTACGATCCATCTCACTAGCAATCTCGGCTATCTGATGCTCTTTACGCTTTGCCTGCTGTTCCGTTCCTCCGCCTATGCCGGCGCACACGAGGCAACCGGCGGCAATGAAGCAACCAAACTATTCCTTGTAGACATTCCGTTGTTTTTTGCCGCAACGGTTTCGGTCACGGCGTTTTATTTTTGCGCCCAAATTGAGTTGCACGCGAAATGGTGGAAACGGCTGCTTTACATGCCGCTGATGATGGCGATTGGCGTCGGATTGTCGATTAACAACGCCCGGGCTGTTCTCGAGGCCCTGTTTAATCGGCCCAGCGAGTTCATCCGTACGCCGAAGGTTGGCATCCCGCAAGCTGGTGAGCCTCGGCGCGGTATTCAATACCAATCGCTGCGCAGTATCGTGCCGTATCTTGAAATCGGCTTCGGTTTATATTTTAGCTATTTCATGTACGAGGCAATTAACCAGGCACAGTGGGTTTCGGCGGTATTTGTATTGGTATCGCTGGTCGGCTTCTTCTACGTTGGCATTCTTTCGCTAGTACAAACGGGCGGAATCTTCCGGCGGTCACGGCCGGCACTCAGCGCGGCGAATGCTTGACTCTAATAATATTCACTGGTCAAACCTTGACTTGCCTTTTGCCTGGCAACTTTGGAGGATGCCAGCACGATTATGAGTGATCAGGTAAAGCCAGCCGATGATGGGGCAATGTCTCAGGTGCTGTTCAAGCAATGGCTGGAGGCGGACCCAACCAATCAGCAGTATTTCACTGAGTTGATGGAAGATATTCTGGGGGGCGAGTATGGCCGGATTCCACCAGAGTTGCATGATGCGGCGCGAAAGGTAACCGCCAAACTGCATGAGCAGCGCTGCATGAAGACGATTGCCGACAAGACCAAGGCGCTCATGGAAATCTTGGCGCGGCCACCGGAGGCGCTGTTGGCCGATGAGCGGCGGAAACAGTCGCAAGCGCTTGCGGACGAGATCACGGACGTGATCCTGGAGTTACCGGAGCCACACCGCAGCACATTGGGTAAGCTTTATCTGCCGATGTGGGAGAAGTTGCGCGGGCAATAGTCAGCCCAAATTTAGACGTGATACCTGGCCGCTTGCCGGAAAACGTTGGGGCGAGTAGCATCCTCAAATGTCTGACCACGATCCTTATGCGGCATTGCGGCACCGGAATTTCCGGCTATTCGTGACGGGAACTTGGTTGGCTAATCTCGGCTCGCAAGTGCTAACGGTCGCGGTGGGCTGGGAACTTTACGAACGCACCCACTCGGCGATGGCGGTGGGGTGGGTGGGGTTTGTCCAGTTTCTCCCAATCATCCTGTTGGCGTTACCGGCGGGGCATTTGGCGGACCGGCTGGACCGGCGACGAATCGTGATGACGGCGCAACTATTTACGGCAAGCGCGGCGCTGGGGCTGGCGGTGTTTTCGTGGTTCCATGCCGATGTGCGGTGGATGTACCTGTGTTTGTTCCTGGCCGGCATGGCGCGGGCGGTGGCGATGCCGGCGGGACAATCCATGATGCCATTGCTGGTGCCCCGGGAATTGTTCAGCAACGCGGTGACCTGGCGGACGAGCGCGTTTCATCTGGCCAGCACAGTCGGGCCGGCGTTAGGCGGACTGCTCATTGCGCAATGCCAGTTGCCGGCGGTGGTCTATGCGACGAATGCGGCCTTAACTCTGGCCGGCGTGGTATGCCTGACCGGTGTGCAACTCCAAGCGACCGGCAAGACTGGCGAAACCTTGTCGGTGACGACGTTACTGGCCGGGGCGCGCTTTGTCTGGCAAACTAAATTGATTCTGGCGGCGATGACATTGGATTTGTTTGCGGTGTTGCTGGGCGGGGCAACGACGTTGTTGCCGGTGTATGCGAAAGATATTTTGCACGTGGGACCGACCGGGTTAGGGTGGCTGCGCGCGGCACCGGCCATCGGGGCGTTTGGAATGGGGTTGTGTTTGGCACATCGGCCACCGTTAAAACGCGCTGGGCCGGCAATGCTTATGGCAGTGCTCGGTTTTGGTTTGGCGACAATCGTGTTTGGCGTATCGCGAAGCTATGTCTTGTCGCTGGCGATGCTGTTCCTGACCGGCATACTCGATAACATCAGCGTGGTGGTCCGGCACACATTGATCCAGACGGCGACGCCGGATGCGTTGCGCGGACGGGTCTCGGCGGTGAACGGATTATTCATCAGTTGCTCCAACGAGCTCGGCGGATTTGAGTCCGGGCTGGTGGCTGCTTGTTTCACCACAGTGGTGTCAGTGGTGTCCGGCGGGGTGGGGACGCTGCTTGTGGTGCTGGGCGTCGCCGGCGTGTG
>JBAXAT010000115.1:0-5781 GCA_037142335.1 Verrucomicrobiota bacterium
GCCAAATCCGGCTGCTGGTCCTCAATCAGCTGCCAACATTCCGTCGCGTCGCCGCAATCGCTGCACACCGTGAGGTCGGCCTGCTGGTTAATCAGCTCCGCCAACCGCTCGCGCACAATCGGATGATCGTCCACCAAAAGAATTTTAGACTTTTTATTTTTCATTTACCACCTACTAGGCCGGCAAGTTCATCGCCACGAGTGTGCCGCCGAGTTCGCCCCGGCAGATTTGCAACTGACCGCCAAGCATCCGTGCCCGATATGCCATAATACTCAATCCGATGCCGCCGGTTTGCGCCGGCGCGTCCGGCCAGTCGCGACCATTGTTGACCACTTCCAAATGGATTTCTCCGACGGTGCGCCTGAGGGTAATGGTGATGGCCGTCGGTACGCCGTGCCGGAGCGCGTTGGCGACGGCTTCTTGGACAATCCGGTACAGATGCAGGGCGCGAGTTTTATCCACCAACTCCAAATCAGCGTGGCACACCAACTCGCAGCGCGTCTTGCCGGTATTGTTAACCTCGTCGACCAATCGATGTAATGCTGTTGGCAAACTGCCGCACGCCAATTCCACCGGATACAAGCCGCGGGCAATATTGCGCGCCTCGCTATTGGCCCGCCGGAGCAACTCGCCAATCTCGTGCGCGGACTTGGCTGCCGTCAGGTTATCATTCGCCAACCGTTCTTCCAGCGAACCGACCGCGAAAGTGATACCGGTCAACATCTGGCACAGGCTGTCGTGCAAATCCTGACCGATGCGCCGGCGTTCGCTGTCGCTCACTTCGAGAATTTCCCGTTGCAGCCGGCGCTGTTCCGTCGCGTCAATAATAATGGCCGCCAGCTTGTTCCATTGGCCGTCCTGGTCCCGAACCGGCCAGACATTCATCAGCACCGGCACGCGGGTTCCATCTTTCCGAAAATATTCTCTTTCAAACAGAACGGTTTCGCCAGTCTGCGCAATTTTTTCGGCGGTCCGCCGGTTCATTTCGTGATATTCTGGCGGCGTCAACTGATAGTAAGTCAGTTTGCGAAGTTCATCGATGGTGTAGCCGGTCATCGCCTCAAACGCATGATTGCACTCCAGAATCTGGCCGGTGATTTCAGCGTAGATAATCGCCACCTGCGACGAGTCATAAATCTTTTGCAATCGTTGTTGCGAGATTTCCAATGCCTGGGTGCGCTCTTGCAATAACTGTTCCAGCTTGGCTGCCGCATTTTTACGGTCGGTAATATCCGTCCAGATTGCCTGCGTTAGCGCGTGTTGCCGCACATAAATCGTGCGCGTGCGCACGGCGATATCCAGCACGACGCCGGCCTTGGTTCGTTGCTGGGTTTCGAACACCAGCACAGTGCCGGTAGGAATATTTTTGACGCGCCGGCGAACTGCATCGGCGTTTTCCAACACCTCAAAATCTGGAATCCGGAGTTTGGCGAATTCCTCCCGCGTGTAGCCCAGCCGCCGGTGCGCTTCCTCATTGAACTCCACGAAGTCCAAGGTTTGCGGGTCAAACACGACGATGGCATCGCCCGCTTGTTCGAAGAGCGCCCGATAGCGCTCCTCGCTCTCCTGCACCGCCGCCTGCACTTTTAATTCCGACTCGAGCGCCTGACGTTTGGTGATTTCCTCCATCAACTGGGCCGTCCGCTCCGCCACGCGTTGTTCTAGATTGACGTGGAGCGCCTTGAGCTTGCTCAGCAACAGCGCCACCACAAAAAAGAAACCGAATCGCGCTAGACTATTCCAAATGTGTACTTCCAACGAGAGCGCAATCTCTGACCACCGCCAATCTTCCACAAAACAGAAGCCGGCGCTGACCACGGCGATGCTGATACCGGCAGGTTTACTGACAAACCAAGCAGCTAGCGCGACCGGGATCAGGTAGAAAATGGCCACCGACCGCGGATCGATCAAGTAGTTGAAGCCGCTCACAATGCCAACCAATCCCAAAGCGATCAGGATCAGCGTTGGCTTGGTTCGCGTCTGCAGATAGCTGCGCACATTCATAGATTGGCGATTGACTGACCCGCAAACCTTACCGGCAGCTCCGCCGCTTGTCGAACCCATTTCGCTAGCGGTGCCAGCTTGCAATTGCCGGCCCGGCCCGTCATCATTCGCCGGTAATGACTCGTATCTTGCAGCTGACAGTTCTGCTCTTGGGCTTGACCGGTCTGGCCACCGCCGAAACCGCCAGCCGCGTCGTGCTCGTGCGTGACCCGGCCGCCGTAACCGGCTGGCAGATTAATCCCATCACGACCCACGCGATGGTCGTTGCTGGCATGAAGCAGTTAACTGGTCAGATGAGCGAAGCCGCCGCCTGGCAGCAAATTATTTCCAGTAACGATATTGTCGGTATCAAAGTCAGCACGCTCGCCGCGCCGCTGCACGTCACGCATCAGGAGGTGCTCGACGCCATTGCCGCCGGGCTCCGGCAAGCCGGCGTGCCGGCGATTAACATCATCGTTTTCGACCGCGAGGTGCAAAAACTCGCCACCGCCGAATACCGGGCCACCGGTTTTCGTATTGAGGACATTGTCGGTGGAGCCGGTTGGGACGCCGTCGTGACGATTGAAAATTCAGCGGTCGGCAAACTGATTTGGGGCGATTTTGAATTCGGCAAACCGGAACCACTCAGCACGCTGTCGCACCTCCCAAAACTCGTCACGCGCACCATCACCAAGCTCATCAACGTGCCGGTCTTGATGGACCACGATACCGCCGGCTTAGCGGGTTGCCTGCAGAATATCTCGCTCGGAATGGCGGACAACACCCGCCGCTTTGAGCAACTCGGCCAGCGCAGTGACTCGGTCATCGCCGAACTCGCCGCGTTGCCGGCAGTGCGCACCAAGTTGGTACTGAATATTTGCGATGCATTTGTGGTGGGCTACGCTGGCGGCCCGTCGTTCAAGCCGCAATATTCGTGGCCGCACGGCGGATTGTATTTCAGCCGGGACCCGGTTGCAATTGACACGATGTGTCTGGATTTAATCGAGACCAAGCGCCGGGAAGAACGGCTGCCACCCATCGGCGAACGCGCCAGCCACGTGATCACTGCCGCGCGTTACGGACTAGGACAAACTAACGCCACACTCGTGGAAGTCACCCGGTAACGACGTTACCGCAACAAGTTCGCCAGCTCAATCCACTGTTCGAGACTCAACTCTTCCGCCCGCACTGTGACCGGCATTTTGATGGTTTGCAGAGCGGCGTCCACGCGGTCGTGGTCGCCAATCAGTTTCCGCAACATCTTGCGCCGTTGCTGAAAGCCTTTCCGAACCAAATCGTGAAACGGCGCGCCGTCCTCCAGTTTCACTCGCGGATCGCGCTGGTCGAGTGCCACGATTGCACTCTCGACATGCGGTGCCGGAAAGAAACAGCGTTGCGAAACCACGTGTACAATCGTCACGTGATACCGGAGCTGCGTGAACAACGTCAGCGCGCCGTAATCCTTGTGTCGCGGCTGTGCCGCCAGCCGTTGCGCCACCTCACGCTGCACGGTCAACACCAGCCGGCGTGGTCGGTTCTCACGCTCCACAAAGCGCTCCAAGATGGCTGTGGAAATGCTGTACGGCAAATTCGCTACCACCTTATCGCACGCCGGTAGATCAACTTTGCACGCGTCGCCGTGAATCAACTCCACTTCGGGATAATGCTGGCGGATGTACTCGGCCAGCCGGCCGTCTTTTTCAATCGCAATCACCTTGTCGGCCCGATCGGCCAGCTTTAACGTCAACGCGCCAAGTCCCGGCCCAATTTCAAGCACCGTTTCCCGCGACCGGATGTCAGCTTCCCGGGTAATAATCTCCAGAATATTCCCATCAATTAGAAAATTCTGTCCCAGCGCCTTGCTCGGCCGCACATCCAATTCGGTTAGGATTTGCCGGACTTCTGTTAGAGTCATACACTAATTATCTCACGACTGCCCACTCCAACGCAAAGTGGTTCTGCGAATGTTTTGGAAAAGGCCCGGCAGCAAGACATAGATTTCACACGTATCAATTAGCGAAGCTGGTGCGCCCAGCAAGAGTTGAACTTGCAACCTTTGGTTCCGTAGACCAACGCTCTATCCAATTGAGCTATGGGCGCACAATCACTGACAATAATTAGCTGACTTTTAATGGAGGAAATCGGTAAAATCACTGTCACATTCGACACAAAACTGCACTTCCACCTCCACTCCAAAATCGCCATGACTGTCAATCCGTATCATGGAAACATCCAGCTGGCAATAGCCTTTTCAAAAGGAGAGTCGTGACTCAACTTTCTGATTGGTGAGACTGGTTGTTCCTGCCGGCATCGCCTTGCATCACACAGCAAATGCGCGCAATCGCCCAATAACTTTTACCAGCGCCGCCAGCACGCAATCCACATCCGTTGCCATCGTGCCTCTGCCAAAACTAAAGCGCACTGCCGATCGCGCCAGCTCGCGCGGCAAACCAATTGCCGTCAGCACATGCGACGGCTCCAACGAACCGACCGCGCACGCCGAACCACTCGACACCGCCACGCCTTCCAAATCCAATCCGAGAATCAACCCACTGGTCTCGCAGCCGGCAAAACTGAAATTCACCGTGTTACCAGCACGCAACGTTGCGTGACCATTCCGGTGCGCATCGATAATCCGCGCGGCGATGCCGGCGGCGAGTGTTTCGGTCAAATCAAACAAGTTCACCGCCGGTAACTCCATCGCCCGCGCCAAGCCGACGATACCGGCAACGTTCTCGGTGCCGGCTCGGCGTTCGTTTTCGTGGCTGCCACCGAAAAGCAACGGATTAAGTTTCACGCCGCGCCGGCAATACAGCAGGCCGGTGCCTTTGGGACCGTAAAATTTATGCGCACTCAGGCTTAGCAAATCCACGCCCCAGTCGGTCACGTTGACCGTCTGCTTGCCAAAAGATTGGACGGCATCGGTGTGAAACAGCACGCCGCGCTGCCGGCAGATGGCGGCAAGTTCTTTCACTGGTTGCAGCGTGCCGGTCTCATTGTTGGCTGACATGATTGAGACAAGCACGGTGTCGTCGCGGAGCACGCGCTGCAAATTGGCAGGATTCACACGGCAATCCCGGTCAACCGGCATGTAAGTGATTTTACAATCCGTCCGCTGCCGGCAGGCGTGCAGGATAGCGTGATGTTCAATCGCGCTGGTAACGATGTGGCCGGGGCGCACACCGAAAATCACGGCATTATCGGATTCGGTGCCGCCGCCGGTGAAGATGATCTCGCTTTCCTGCGCGCCGAGTTGCCGGGCGACGCGGACGCGGGCGTCATCAATCGCCGCGCGGGCTTCCCGGCCAAAGAAATGAGCGCTGCTGGGGTTGCCGAATTGGTCGCGGAGATACGGCAGCATCGCATCCAGCACGACCGGGTCGAGCGGCGTGGTGGCGTTGTAGTCGGCGTAAATCCGGTTCATTGGCCGGTGGCGTGGCCGACCATTTTGTCGCGGTCTTTGGCGGCGTGCTTCATTTTGGTCTGGCCGCCTTCGTGGTAGACGACAGTCCCTGACGGAACAGAATCGAGCAACCAGACACTCCCACCGATGATTGAACCGCGGCCGATGGTGACATCGCCGAGAATTGTCGCGCCGGCATAAATCGTCACGTCGTCTTCGATATTCGGATGGCGCTTGATGCCTTTGACGACGCGGCCTTGGGCATCTTTCGGAAAACTTTTCGCGCCGAGTGTCACGCCTTGGTAAATCTTCACGCGCTGACCGATGACGCTCGTTTCGCCGACGACGACACCGGTGCCGTGATCAATGAAAAAGTGCGAACCGATTTGAGCACC
>JBAXAT010000116.1:0-5740 GCA_037142335.1 Verrucomicrobiota bacterium
ATGAGGCGCAGGCGGCGATCCGGTTGGAAGCGGCAGCGGACCGGAGCGTCACGGGACATTATCCGTTTGAACTGCGCGATGGAATTTTAGATTTCGGGCAGACGATCCGCGCGATTGTCGAGGACCGGCAAGGCGCTGGCGTCGTGGCGGCGCGGTTCCACAATACGGTCGTGGCTGGGATCGTGCGCGCTTGCGAGTGGGTGCGGGAACTGCGCGGCCTGAAACGCGTGGCGTTGTCGGGCGGCGTGTTCCAGAACGAATGGATTCTGACGCGCACGATGGCCGGGTTGCGCGCGGACGGGTTTGAGGTGTTTACGAACACGCTCGTGCCACCGAACGACGGCGGGCTGGCGCTCGGTCAGGCGGCGGTGGCGGCGGAAAGGATGAAACGGTTATGTGCTTAGCAGTACCGGCGAAAATTGTGGAGTTGCAGGGAACGGCGGCGACCATTTCCGTCGAGGGCGCGTTGCGCGAGGTGGACGTGTCGTTGATTGAGGAACCGCGGCTGGGGGATTTTGTGTTGGTTCATGCCGGGTTCGCGATTCACAAGTGGGACCAGAGTGAAGTGGACGAGTGGGAGACGATCCGGCGCGGACTTGAAGTCGCCGGCAGCGGAGGTGGCGGATGATGGTGGTGGTGCAACGGATTGGTGAACTGGCGCAGCGCGTCGGGCGGGACGTGAACCTGATGGAGGTTTGCGGGACGCACACGATGGCGGCGTTCCGGTCGGGGTTGCGCCAACTGTTGCCGAGTACGGTGCATTTGATTTCGGGGCCGGGCTGTCCAGTTTGCGTGACGGACACGAACTACATCGACGCAGCGATTGCGTTATGCCGGCGGCCGGATGTGATCGTGGCGACGTTCGGGGATTTGATGCGGGTGCCGGGGAGCGAGTCGTCGCTGGAGAACGAGCGGGCGGCAGGCGCGGAGGTGCGTGTGGTGTATTCGCCGACGGACGCAGTGGCGTTGGCGCGAGAAAATCCGGCGAAGAAGATTGTTTTCCTTGGTGTCGGGTTTGAGACGACGGCACCGACGGTGGCGGCGAGTATCGTGTTGGCAAGCAAGGCCGGGCTGCAAAACTTTTTTGTGTTGGCGGCGCATAAGACGATGCCGCACGCGATGGAAGCGTTGCTGCACGATCAGCAGGTGAAGATTGATGGATTTATTTGTCCCGGGCATGTGACGGTGATTACCGGGGCAGCGATGTACCGGTTTATTTGCGAGAAGTACCGGATTCCGTGCGTGGTCGGCGGGTTTGAGCCGTTCGACATGTTGAAGGCGACGGAAATGTTGCTGGCGCAGATCGCCGACGGGCGGGCGGATGTGGAAGTCGAGTACAGCCGGTCGGTGAGCGATCGCGGGAATGTGGCGGCGCAGAAGTTGATGGCGGAAGTGTTTGAGGAATGCGATGCCGGCTGGCGCGGGATTGGAAATATTCCGCGCAGCGGGCTGACGATTCGGATGAAGTACGCCGCGTTCGATGCGGTGCCGGCGCTCGGCGTGCGGTTCGAGCCGGCACGGCCGCATCCGGGGTGCCGGTGCGGGGATGTGTTGCGTGGGGTGATCACGCCGCTGGAGTGTAAACTTTTTGGCAAGGCGTGCACGCCGACCGATCCGTTCGGGCCGTGCATGGTGTCGAGCGAGGGAACGTGCGCGGCGTACTTCAAGTACGGGAAGAGGCAGGCCGCGGTATGAAGCATGACAGAATTTTGCTGGCGCATGGTGGCGGCGGGTCGTTGACACATGAGTTGATCGAGCGGGTGTTCGCGCCGGCGTTTGGGATGGAGACTCTGGAGGACAGCGCAGTGCGCGAGTTCGGTGGACAGAAGTTGGCGTTCACGACGGATTCGTATGTAGTGAAACCTTATTTTTTTCCGGGCGGCGATATTGGGAAGTTGGCGGTGTGCGGGACGGTGAACGATTTGGCGGTGCAGGGGGCGCAGCCGTTGTGGCTGAGCCTCGGGATGATTTTGGAGGAGGGGCTGCCGTTGGCGGACCTCGAAAAGATTGTGGCGTCGATCAAGACGACGGCGGCGGAAGTCGGTGTGACGGTGGTGACCGGCGACACGAAGGTCGTGGAGCGGGGGAAATGTGAAGGGTTGTACATCAACACGGCCGGGATTGGGCGGGTGGTGGCGGATGTCGGCAGTGCGCGCGTTTTACCTGGCGATGCGGTGGTGGTGAGCGGGTTGCTCGGGGAACATGGCGTGGCGGTGATGAGCCGGCGGGAGGGGATTGCGTTTCAGACGGGTGTAGTCAGTGATTGCGCGCCGTTGTGGCAAGTGGTAAAAACGGTGCTCGATTCAGGCGCGGAGGTTCATGCAATGCGTGATCCGACGCGCGGCGGTCTGGCTACGACCGTGTGCGATGTGGCGCGGGCCTCTCGCGTTGGAATCCGGTTGCAGGAGACGGCGTTGCCGGTCAGTCCGGCGGTGCAGGGTGCCTGCGATTTGCTCGGCTTGGATCCCCTGAGCATTGCCAACGAAGGCAAGGTGGTGGTGTTTTGCCGGGGGGCGGATGCGGAGCGAGTGGTGCAGGCGATGCGGTCGGTGCCGATTGGCCGCGGGGCGGTGGTAATCGGCGAAGTGATCGAGAAGCCGGAGGGGCTGGCGTTGTTGCGGACCGCGATTGGCGGGGAACGCGTCATCGACATGCCGACGGGCGAGGATTTGCCGCGGATTTGTTAAACAACAATTTTCAGGAGACTAAAAAATATGACAAAACGAGAGTTCGTAACGATGGATGGAAACGAGGCGGTCGGGCACGTCGCCTACCGCACGAATGAAGTGATCGCGATTTATCCGATCACGCCGTCGTCGCCGATGGGCGAGTGGTCGGATGAGTACGCCGCTCGTAATATCAAAAATATCTGGGGGACGATTCCGTCAGTGACGGAGATGCAGAGCGAAGGCGGTGCGGCGGGTGCCGTGCACGGCGCGTTGCAGACGGGGTCGCTGACGACAACGTTCACGGCATCGCAGGGCCTGCTGTTGATGATCCCAAATATGTACAAGATCGCCGGCGAACTGACGCCGGCGGTATTCCACGTGACAGCGCGGTCGTTGGCGATGCAAGGGTTGTCGATTTTCGGCGATCACGCCGACGTGATGGCCACCCGGCAGACCGGGTGGGCGATGCTTTGTTCGAACTCCGTTCAGGAAGCGATGGATTTTGCGTTGATATCCCAAGCGGCCACACTGGAATCACGGTTACCATTCATGCATTTCTTTGACGGCTTCCGCACCTCCCACGAAGTGGTCAAGGTTGAGATGCTAACCGAAGACGACATGCGGGCGATGATTGATGACGCGCTTGTTGCGGCGCATCGGGCGCGGGGCTTGTCGCCGGATCGCCCGGTATTGCGCGGCACGGCGCAGAACCCGGATGTGTATTTCCAAGGGCGCGAAACGGTGAACCCGTTCTATGCGGCGTGTCCCGGCATCGTGCAGAAGGCGATGGACAAGTTTGCTAAGATCGTTGGGCGCCAGTATCACCTATTTGATTACCATGGCGCGCCGGATGCGGAGCGCGTGATTGTATTGATGGGCTCAGGCTGCGAAGCGGTCCATGAAACCGTTGACTGTCTCAATGCCCAGGGCGCGAAAGTCGGCGTGATCAAAGTTCGCCTTTACCGGCCATGGGACATTGCCAGCTTCCTCGCGGCGATTCCAAAGACCACGAAGGCGTTGGCAATTCTGGACCGGACCAAGGAGCCCGGCGCGGGCGGCGATCCGTTGTATTTGGATTGCGTCCAGGCGCTGTTCGAAGCCGGTCGCCAGATCGGCAAGGTCGTTGGCGGCCGGTACGGCTTGTCATCGAAGGAATTCACGCCAGGTATGGTCAAGGCGATCTACGACAACCTCGCCGCGGCCAAGCCGAAGAACCATTTCACCATCGGTATCAACGACGACGTCAGTCACACGAGCCTTGAATTCGATGCGGAGTTCTCGACCGAGTCCGACAAGGTCGTCCGCGCCCTGTTCTACGGTCTTGGTGCTGACGGCACGGTCGGTGCAAACAAGAACTCGATTAAGATCATTGGCGAAGAGACTGAAAACTTCGCGCAGGGCTATTTCGTGTACGACTCGAAGAAGTCCGGCTCAATGACGGTGTCGCATTTGCGGTTCGGACCGCAGGCGATTCGTTCTACCTACCTGATCTCGAAAGCAAACTTTGTCGCCTGTCACCAACCAATCTTCCTGGAACGTTACGACATGCTCAAGGACTTGACCACTGGTGGCACGTTCCTGTTGAACACGCCGTTCGGTCCGAGCGACGTCTGGAGTAAGCTGCCGCGGCCGATGCAGCAGCAGATCATCGACAAGAAACTAAAATTCCACGTGATTGACGCGGTCAAAGTCGCGAAAGAGAGCGGCATGGGCGGGCGGATCAACACCGTCATGCAAGTCTGCTTCTTCGCCATCTCCGGCGTGCTGCCGAAGGACGAAGCGATCAACGCGATCAAGTACTCGATCAAGAAAACCTACGGCAAGAAGGGGGACGAAATCGTCCAGATGAACCTCAAAGCCGTGGACAACACGCTCGCGAACATGTACCCGGTAACTGTTCCAAGCAAAGTTGACAGCACGATGGAATTCCTGCCGCCAGTGCCGCTCATTGCGCCGGATTTCGTGCGCAACGTGCTCGGTGAAATCATTGCCGGCCGTGGCGACTTATTACCGGTCAGCAAGATGCCATGTGATGGCACGTTCCCGACCGCAACCGCGCGCTGGGAGAAACGCAACATCGCTTTGGACATCCCGGTGTGGGACTCGGCGGTCTGTATCCAGTGCGGCAAGTGCGCGATGGTCTGTCCGCACGCCACGATTCGCGCCAAGGTTTACGAACCCGCGGTGCTGGCCAACGCGCCGGTTACGTTCAAGGCTGTTGATTCGCGCGACCGCGACTTCAAGACCGCCGGCTTAAAGTTCACGATTCAGGTAGCGGCGGAAGACTGCACCGGTTGCGGCCTATGCGTCGAAGTTTGCCCTGCGAAAAATAAGACCGAGGTCAAACTCAAGGCGATTAATATGGTCCCACAAGCGCCGCTGCGCGACGCCGAGCGAGCCAACTGGGACTTCTTCCTCAATATCCCCGAACTCGATCGCCGCAAGATCAAGATTGGCAGCATCCCGCAACAGCAGCTCATGCAGCCGTTGTTCGAGTTCAGCGGCGCGTGCGCCGGCTGCGGCGAAACGCCGTACATCAAGCTCGTGACGCAATTGTTCGGCGACCGCATGCTGGTGGCTAACGCCACCGGCTGCTCCTCAATCTACGGCGGCAACCTGCCGACGACGCCATACGCGCAGAACTGCGTCGGGCGAGGCCCGGCTTGGAACAACTCGCTGTTCGAAGACAACGCCGAATTCGGTCTCGGTTACCGGCTGTCAGTGGACAAGCAGACGGAATTTGCCAGGGAGCTAGTCCAGCGGCTTGCACCACAAATTGGCGATGATCTGGTGACGGCGATTCTGAAGGCCGACCAGAAGGACGAAGCCGGCATTTACGACCAACGTGAACGCGTGGTGGCCTTGAAAGCAAAAATCAAGGGCCTGAACACGCCCGAATCGCGCCTGTTGCTGACGGTTGCAGACATGCTTGTCAAAAAGAGCGTCTGGATCTTTGGCGGCGACGGATGGGCATACGACATCGGGTACGGTGGTTTGGACCACGTATTGTCCTGCGGCCGCAACGTCAACGTCCTCGTGCTCGACACCGAAGTTTATTCCAACACCGGCGG
>JBAXAT010000117.1:0-5708 GCA_037142335.1 Verrucomicrobiota bacterium
CCCGGACTTCTGCCGCTTTATCGGACGTCGTGATTGTTTCCAATACCGGCATAGCGTTCGTCCAACCGCTTTGCCCCAAAGCCGATGTCGCCGACCAGCGCACCGTCGCGTTCTCGTCCTGCAACCGTGTTGCCACTTTGGCTAAGTCATCTTCCGCATCGCTGACTTGCAATAACCCAATCACCGCCATCTGCCGGCGCTCGGGATTATCGGCGTCTAACATTTCACGAAAAACCTTCTCGGCGCGTAGTCCGCCGGTCTGTGCAATCTTCCCGGCCGCTTCGGCGCGGACTTCCTCATTTGTGCTGTTGAGATCATCAAACTCGTCCGCCCGGCACACCGACGCCGCGACCAAGAAAATTCCCACCGCTGTCCTCAGCCAGCGCAGATACCGGTGTTCGCCCGCAGTGATCGGCGTGAAAATAATCTCCGGCACCTCGTAGCTGTGATTGGCTTGGATGACTTGCGTGACCGCCTTCGTCTTGGCGTTGGTAGTTTTGATTAACAACAAAAACTCGTTGACCCGGTCGAGCTTGCCCTGCCACCAGAAATGCGACTCTAAGCCGGCGACGATATTGACGCATGCCGCCAGCTTTTTCGTTAAGACCGCCTCCGCCAGTTTCCTAGCTTCGGCCCGGGAAGCGCACGTGACCAATCCGATGACATACCGGCTCATTTGTGCTTTCCTTCCAAAATCACGATAACTTCCGTCAGCCGTCGCAAGTGATACCTAGCGGTGCGCGTCCACTCCGGCGCAACCTTGCCGTACAACAGCACCGCGCACGGGATGCCGGCATTGGCGGCACACAATACGTCCCATTTGTAATCGCCGACCATCAACAATTCCCGGTGTTTCAGTTTCCATTGCTTGGCGATGCGCCAGATCGGTTCGGGTGCCGGTTTATGCGGGCCATCCTCGCGGGTGACGGTGATGTCGAATTTTAAATCTAACTTCTGGCAGACACCGGTCACCGATTTTCGAGAATTGCGCGTCAGCAACGCCGTCGGAATCCGGTGCTGTGCGAGATACCGGAGCAAGGTGCGAGTTCCACGATTCAACCGCGCGCTGGCAACGCCGCCCTCCTCGAAGCGCATTAGGAGCTTGTGGACGCGCTCATATTCCTTGCCGGTCGCTTCGCGGAGGTAATCGAGCATATCCACGTCGCCAATCCCGGCTGCCTCTTTGATTTTTGCAAACTCCAAGTCCGGCGCCGTAATCGTGCCGTCCATGTCAAAAATGATGCCGCGAATCGCCATGAGTTGCGCGGAGTAAACTCAATCCCGCTGAAGAAATCAAGCAACGTCCACTTGACTCGCCGGTCACTCTCGTAAACAATCTGCGTATGAGCTGGAATATCTTTGTCGCGCGGCGCATTCCCGGTGCCGGGCTTGAATTATTAAAACATCAGTGCCGGCAAGTGGATCGGTTTGACGAGGAGTTTGCCATGCCGGCGGACGCGTTGCGCGTTGCGGCGAGTGGACGGGAAGGCTTGCTCGTCATGGCTAACGACCGGATTGACGCGGCGCTTTTCGATGCGGCTGGCGGGCAGCTGCGCGTCGTCTCCAATTTTGGCGTCGGCTACAACAACATTGACGTGGTCGAAGCTAAACGGCGTGGGATTGCCGTCACCAACACGCCAGGCGTACTCACTGAAGCCGCCGCCGACCTGACCTGGGCGTTGCTGCTTGCCGTCGCACGCCGGATTCTCGAAGGCGACCGGCTTGCACGCGCCGGTAACTGGCGCGGCTGGTCGCCGACGCAACTTTGCGGTGCGGATTTTGCCGGCAAGACGCTCGGTATCGTCGGTGCCGGACGGATCGGTGCAGCAGTTGCCAAGCGCGCCGCCGGCTTTTCGCTGCGGGTGCTGGGTGTTTCAAGTCGCAGTTCGCGCGCGGAGTTTGAGCAATTGCTTCGTGAATCTGATTTCATCACCGTCCATGTCCCGCTGACGGATGCGACCCGGCATCTGTTTGGCGAAAAAGAATTTCGTGTGATGAAGCCGACCGCTTATTTTATCAACATGGCGCGCGGTCCTGTCCATGACGAAACTGCGCTTGTCGTCGCGCTCCGGCAGGGCTGGATTGCCGGCGCGGGGTTGGATGTGTACGAACAGGAACCGCAGATTGATGCTGGTCTGCTGCCGCTCGACAACGTCGTGCTGCTGCCGCACCTCGGTAGTGCCGCGATAGAAACACGTCAGCGAATGTCAATTATGGCGGCGGGAAATTTGTTGGCCGTTTTGGCCGGTAAGCCGTGCGCGAATGTCGTGAATCCGTGAGGGCAGTTACTCGTACTCGACAGGATTGGTAAGCGCTCCGATTTTTTCGATCTCGATGGTTACAGAGTCACCGGACTGCAACCAGACCTGCGGATTGAGTGCCATCCCGACGCCTTCCGGCGTACCGGTTAGGATTATCGTTCCCGGCAAAAGCGTTGTGCTGCCGCTGAGAAATTCGATGATAGTTGGCACGTCAAAAATCATGTCCCGCGTGTTGGAGTTTTGACGGACCACGCCATTGACGAGGGTTCGAATAGCGAGTGCGTTCGGATTTGGAATTTCATCACGCGTTACAAGACATGGGCCGAGTGGTGCGAATGTGTCAAAACTTTTGGCCCGACACCACTGGCCGCCGCCCCACCGGCGTTGCCAGTCACGAGCGCTGACGTCATTTGCGCAGGTATAGCCGAGCACGTAATCCAGTGCATTTTGGCGCGCAACGTTCCGGCAAGTCTTGCCAATCACAACGGCCAATTCGCACTCGTAATCCACCTCGTTGCTCCGCAAATGTGTCGGCAAGCGGATCGGATCGCTCGGATTTTGCAGTGCCGTGACAGCCTTAAAAAATAAGACAGGGAACTCTGGAATCTTGGTATTGGTCTCAGCTGCGTGTTGCCGGTAATTGACGCCGATGCACATCAATGCAACTGGCACGACCGGCGCGAGAACCTTGCGCACATCGGCAGGTTCGTTAGTTACGGAAAATTTACCGAAGATGTCGCCATGAATCTTGCGATTATCAACTGCAAAACCAATCCTACCGTGCGAATCCAGATGCCGGATAATTCTCATCAAAGACTTCTGAGCACGCGGCAGGAATCGAGAGGGACAAGCAGTTAGGCGGCTTTCAATATACGGCCGCTTTTAATGCATTTAGTGCAGGCTTTAACTTTCTTGTGCGTCTTGCCGACCAAGGCATGAACTACTTGCAAGTTCGGCCTGAACAAGCGCGGTGTGACAGCTGTCACATGCTGACCGATGCCGCCGGTTTTTTTCGCCTGACCGCGCCGCAGAATCGAATTTCCACGCACGGCACCTTTGCCACAAATTTCACAACGTCGAGACATAACTAATTTACTCCGTTTCTTTAGGGGTGCGAACCTAGCCAATTGCCATGCGTCCGTCAATGTCTATTTCTGTAGAGTGAGTCGGTTGGTAGTCACACCACCGGTCTGGTATCTCGGAAATCTGGTGATACGACAACATCTTGAAGCCCGTGTTCTTCAAAAGAAATAACAATCTTAATGGCAGTTCACTCTTGCATTACTATCTCGGCCTTGACCGTTCGCTAGGCGGCATTGTAGTATTACCAACAACGAATGATTTGCCGCGATTGGTTGGCACTTGCTTTTAATGCCTAAATTTGATGGTGTTTTTGTAAACGGGTTGGATAGATTTTATAAGTTGTTGTGGAGAGATGGCCGAGTGGTTGAAGGCGGCGGTTTGCTAAACCGCTATACGGGCTAAAGCCTGTATCGAGGGTTCGAATCCCTCTCTCTCCGCCACCTTTCAATGGAACCAGTACAGCGTTCTCACCAAAAGCTCACCGATGCAAAGAAGGTGAGCCGGCAGCTTAAGGAACGTCCGTCCAGCAAAACAAAACTTTGAATAAATGCGCGATGGTATCGCCAATGTTTTTGAAAAAGCAGCCGATTGGGCCGAGGGGATGTGGATTTCCACCTTGAATGTCACCACCGGACTGAAGCTTATCCACTTGCATGGCAAGCTGAGCTAATTGTACATCATTGAGTTTGGCTAGACGGATACGTGCTTGATTAGGTGAGACTCCAAGTTTTATCAATTGCGCAACGACGGATTCCCGGCAAAGAAACGCATCGACTCTTTGCAATGCCGGCTTAGCCGCCGCTGATTCGACTGACTCTATCAATGCCGCATGCACGGACGAAATACTCAAACTGGCCATAAAAGCCAGTGCTGCTATACAGTGAATAATCTTCATGAATCGCCTCCACTTTCTAGAGAAAGTATAGGCCAATTCTATTCCGACTCAAGTAAATTCCAGTCGCAACCAGAAAACATCAATGATTGCCAAACGATTAACCTACTGGTATAAATAAAAACTTGTTTCATTTAAGTCCTTGATGGAGAGGTACCGAAGTGGCCAAACGGGGCAGACTGTAAATCTGCTGGCTTATGCCTTCAATGGTTCGAATCCATTCCTCTCCACCATTTTTCAAAGCAGCAGTTTTCCTAAGAAATACGCAGATTTTAGGTTTTAGTTCTAATCCAGTGACTGCTGAAGTGACTACTCTGTCAAGGTTGTCTGCCGTCTGTTTTTAGGTGGATTTTACCACGCTCTAACTACCGCCGGAAGTGCCTCACAATCGGCCGCCGTCCCGCGTGGGAAGACCGCTGTAACATCATTAAGATGAGTCCGCACCGTTGCTGAATTACGGAGTTCCTACATCCATTGCCACTCGCAATCCGAAGACATCTTGCCGTCCGTCAGGGTAGTTTGCGATGCGACTTGCCGAGCGAAGAGAAGGAGCGCTGTCACCCCACGAACCGCCACGTAATACGCGGTCTGATTCACCACCCTGTGTCCGCGCACTACCGTCAGTTGGAGCGCCTTCATATGTTTTGTGATAGACATCCTGACACCACTCCCAGACGTTGCCATGCATGTCGTACAAGCCCCATGCATTTGGCTTCTTCTCGCCGACCGGATGGGACCTGAATCCGGCGTTGGAGATATACCAGGCGTTTTCGTCCAATCGGCCGGACTCATAATTGTAATCACCGTTACTACCGGCGCGGCAGGCATATTCCCATTCCGCTTCAGTCGGCAGGCGAAAGTGGCGGCCCATTATTTTCTCATTGAGCTTTGTAAGAAACTTATGGCAGTCATTCCAACTCACCTGCTCGACCGGTTTTTTTGCGCCCTTAGAGCGACTAGGATTATAGCCCATAATTTGTTGCCACTGTTCTTGCGTCACCGTGTACTTACCCAGGTAGAATGGTTTACTAATTGTCACTTTGTGAAATGGGTTCTCAGTGCTTACACCTTTGTCGGATCCCATTGTGAATAAGCCGGCTTGAATTAAGACAAACTGCATCGTTACACTGCCACCAAAATCAACAGTCAGATTTCTTTCATAACTCTGGGGTGTTATCTGGTCGGATTTATTTTCTGATTGGCCGCAACTAATTCTACTACCAATAATTGTGAACATGGCTGTCATATGAGCAACGGTTATCAGTAAGTGTTTCTTTATCATCGTTATCTCCTCCGACTCGATGGTAGTCATACTACAAGACCAAAGTAAGTCAACAGATCAACCGCAGCGCTCACTGCGCTGAGGATTATTACCCGATATTTCCCATATGACCTACGCCTCACGACCAGCGCGAGGCGTAGGAATTCATTTACCGTCACCCATTGGATTATCCGTTTTTTGTTACTGCAAC
>JBAXAT010000118.1:0-5706 GCA_037142335.1 Verrucomicrobiota bacterium
CTCTTCGAACTATCGCAGAGAGCCGCCCCGGCGGTGGCGGTGAGTTGTTCGTCAATGCCATAGCCTTCATGGCCGATGGCCGGCGCATCTTTGATATAGAATCCACCGTAGTAGGTGCCCTGGCGCTCCGGGCAGAAGTAGACATCCGCCTCCACTGAGCCGGCGTACCAACTAAATAGGTCGCTGGCATAGGTCATCACGGCCACCGCCGTGCCTTGGGGTAACGCCTGCATCTTGCTCTGGATCTGGTCGTTTGGAATGTCGGGCCAGGAGTTCCACCCCTGACCTTTCATGGCATCTAGGTAAGCCTGCTGAGTCGCATCTAGGGAGTTGATGATCTTGGCGTAGAGTAAAGCGCGGTCGAAGCTGATCTGGCCGTCCAAGAGATAAAGCTCGCGCGAGGCTTGTTTCACGGCGGTGAGATTCAATCCTGTGGCGCCGGCCGGAATGTCGCCGTCCATCAGTCGCCGGAACGCCTTCATTAGGGGAAAGCGCTTGTACCCATAGAGATTAATCTGGTCGAGTTGGTTAGTGGCTAACGTCTTCAGTTGGTCGAACTGGCTGGCATTCAGGAGGTAGATGACATTATTGGCGACCCGGGTCAGGAAGCTGGTATTGTGACCCATGTTGTCGGGGTCGTTATCGCGCAAGTACTGAAAGCCGGTATAGTCTGCCACCTTGCCCGGCGGAAAGAAGGACTGGGCTTCCAAGTTTCCTGTCATCATGGCGAGACCGTCGAAGGCGAGGGTTGTCCGCTGGGCCAAATCAGAAATCGTCTGCTCCATGGTGAAGCTGCCCTGCAGCGGAGCTGGATTCGTCACGGGTGGCGGCGGTTGTTGTGCGGTCACACCCGGACAGAGGAGGGTGGATCCTCCCAATACTAGTACCATTGTGACAAATACTGCGGCACTCCTAACGATGGCGTGCGGTAGTGAAGTTGCGGTTGTCATCGATAGTTCCTTTCATTTTACTATTCGTCGTTCGCCGCGCCTGTTTATATGACCGGTCAGAATAGATTATTCAGACTGCTTTTTTTGGGGGGCGTCTGTTGGCGCAGGGCGCAGCTGGACTCCTCAGCGGAACGATACAGTTGGACGGAGGACAGCGCTCGATCGCGACCAACTTTCAGTAGTCACAATGGATCGCGTTCTCACCCAAAGACGGCACTCCGAATGGTGCGTTGTAGGGACAGACCTGCGAGCACACAGCATGATATCAGACGGACAGGCGGCCCGGCGGTCCATCCCAGACCGGTAAGAAATTCGGCGTTCCTTCTCAGAACAGTTTTTAATAGAGGTTTTTTAGCCGCGAATCTGCTCGCGGCTACAATGTATGTCCAGAATAGGGATTCTGAAGCACATACTAACCATGTCTTGCGGCGTACTTACTGCACCTGACAACACTGCCGACGTTTTATTCTGGCGGCTGTGGCCGCTGGCGGTCGCCTTGCCCGCCGGCGCTACTACTTACGGGACCGCGGTCGTGTTGGGCTGCGGACGGACGGCCCTGCTTTTTTAATTCGCGAAGCTGGGCCTGCTGTTCGGTGGTCAGGAGATTCTTGACCCGCACCATCGTCCCGAAATGCAGGCGTTTCACATCACCCTCAATTGCCAGCAGTTTATCCAACTGCGCCAGTGCCTGCTTTTCGTCGACGCGTTCTTGTTTGAGCAGCGTTTCCAACGCTTCACCCTCGGCGCTTTGTTGCCATTGCAGGTCAGTGAACTTGGCCATCGTCTTTTGCATCTCGGCCCGAATCGCGGTTTGCTGGTCAGCGGTCAGGTTGAGCGCTTTCTGGTTCTGCATGATCAACTCTGGCGGAAAGAAATTCTCCGCCATCAAGTCCGGTGCGCCACGGCGTTGGGAGCCGGGACCACCCGGGGCCGGCTGTTGGGCCCAACTCGCGATGCTGGCAATGGCCAGCAGACAGGTAACTGCATAAGCTTTGATGTTCATAGGGTTTCCTTTTGGTTGGTTTGGTTTGAGTTCTCGATCCACGAATCTGTCGGGGTGCTGAGCGTGCTCCCCCACGGCGTGTTCGCGACGGTCAATAACTCATCGGTCGTGGCCTGCCAGTTGGACAACGCCACCCATTGCTGGGTATCGACGACCGGCTGGCGGTTAATCCTCACCACCACGAGCAACGCCACCACCACGGCCGCGCCCGCCGCCAAGCGCAACCACGGGAACGTGAACACCGGCACCGGTGCCCGCACGACCCGGCTGAAGAGCGGCGTCCATTGCGCATCCGCGCTCCGGAGTTCTTGGAAGCATTGCCGAAGTTTAGTGTCGGTATTCATCGAAATGCTCCGATTGTTTCAGCCAGTCGCCGAGCCGGTGTTTTCCACGTTCGTAGTGTGTCCGGGCGGAACCAAGCGACACGCCCATAACCCCAGCCGCCTCCTCCACTGTCAGGTCTTGGTAGAACACGAGGTGCAAGACTTCTTGTTGCCGGCGCGGGAGCCTGGCAAGTGCGGTCCGAAACAGGTTCAACCGCTCCGACTGCTCCAGCGCGTCACCCCGGGCAGCCGGTTGTGTATCGCCGTCGCGTTCCTGCCAGTACCCGTCCAGGCGCACCCAGCGGAGCCAGCCGCGCCGCCGTTCATCGGCGGCCGTCCGGCGGATCACCGCAAACAGCCATGTTTTGAACGCCGCCCGCCCGTCGAACTGGGCCCGGCCATCCAGGATTTTCAAATACGCGGTCTGCAATATATCCTCGGCTTCCATTGGGTTGCACGAACAGCAACTCAGCGCCCAGCCATAGCTCACCGGGTGGAACTGTTCCAATTGCGCCCGCAATTCGGATTCGTCCATCGGTTGGCTCCGCGCCTGTTGTTGCTGTTCATTCACCCGATTAGTCGCCGCCCCGGTTGAATTATATGACAAGAATACTGACCGCCCCGCGTTATTTCTTCTTTTCACCAAACAAGAACATCTGCGGTGCTTCCTTGACTGCTGACGGCTGACCGCTGACCGCTGACCGCTTTCCGCGCGTCTTCGCGATCTTGGGTTTGCCCTCGGCGGACAGCTCGGATTCTTCGAGGTTGCCCAACACTTCCTTGGCCCGCGTAATCACTTCCTTCGGCAGGCCAGCCAGCCGGCCGACCTGGATGCCGTAGCTCTTGTCGGTGCCGCCGGGCAGAATCTTGTGGAGGAAAATTACCTGGTCGTGCCATTCGCGGACGGCGACGTTGTGATTCTTCACGCCCGGCAACGTTACGGCCAGTTCGGTCAACTCGTGGTAATGCGTTGCGAACAGCGTCTTCGCGCCGACCACATTGTGCAGGTGCTCCGCCACCGCCCACGCGATGCTCAAGCCGTCAAACGTGCTCGTGCCGCGCCCGATTTCGTCGAGGATGACCAGGCTCTGGCTGGTTGCGTTATTCAAAATATTGGCGGTCTCGTTCATCTCGACCAGGAACGTGCTTTGGCCGTGCGACAGGTCGTCGGTCGCGCCGATGCGCGTGAAGATGCGGTCGACGAGTCCGATGGTCGCTTGCTTCGCCGGAATGAACGAACCGACTTGCGCCAGCAACACCAGCAACGCGACCTGCCGGATGTAGGTGCTCTTGCCGGCCATATTTGGCCCGGTAATGATCAACACCAGATTGTCTGGTGTGTTGAGCAACGTGTCGTTCGGTACAAACCGTTCCTCAACCAAAGTTTGTTCCAACACCGGATGCCGGCCGTCGACAATTTCGATTGCGCCGGTCGCGTTCACCACCGGCCGGCAATAGTTCTGATGCCGGGCCAGCTCCGCCAGGCCGGCCAGCGCATCAAGCGCGGCGATGGCGGCGGCAGATTGTTGAATCACAACCGACTTTTCAATTACTACAGCGCGAACTTGGAGAAACAGCTCGAACTCTAGCGCGTGCGCTCGGTCTTCCGCACCGAGAATCTTGCCTTCCATCTCCTTCAACTCAGGCGTGTAGTAGCGTTCGCCGGTCGCGACTGTTTGCTTGCGGATGTAATCGCCCGGCACTTTCTGGAGATGGGACTTTGTGATTTCGATGTAGTAGCCGAAAACGGAGTTGTACCGGACTTTCAACGACGGGATGCCGGTGCGTTCGGCTTCGCGTTGCTGTAGCGCGGCAATCCAGTCCTTGCCGGACTTGGCGGCGCCGCGCAGTTCATCGAGTTCCGGCGCGTAACTGGGCTTGATAAGTCCACCTTCCTTCAATGTCAGTGGCGGCGCGTCATCAATGGCGCGCGTGATCAAATCCACCACACCGGGCAGTTCCGTAATTTGGCCGGCCAGCGTGGCCAACAGCCCGGCCTCTGCGACGCCGGCTAGCGTCTGCCGCAATGCCGGCAAGGCGGCGAGCGAATCTTTCAGCGCCACAAGGTCGCGCGCGTTACCGGTGCCGACGCTCAACCGAGCCAGCGTCCGTTCCATGTCACGGACGTTGCTGAGTTGGTCCCGGAACTCCGCAAGCACAGTTGCGGCCGCGCAGAATTTGCCGATGACATCCTGGCGTTCCACAATTGGCTGCACTTCGCGCAATGGATGCGTGACCCATTCGCGAAGCAGCCGCGCGCCCATCGGTGTTTTCGTCCGGTCGAGGCAGCCAATCACCGTATACCGGCGGTCGGCTCGAGTGGATTCGAGGAGTTCGAGATTCCGTTGGGTCACCGCGTCGAGCACCATGAAATCGGTCACGCGATAGACGCTGAGCCGGTGGATGTGGTCGGTCTTACGACGGAGCGATTGCTGAAGGTAATGCAATGCCGCGCCGGCTGCGCCGATACCAGCGGTCAAATCGCGCGCACCGAATCCGTCGAGCGATTGCACCTTGAAATGATCACGCAATGTGAAAAACGCCGTCTCGCGCTCAAACGTCCAGCCATCGTATGGTGCCGCGGTTGGGATGAGCGGCTTGGCTTCCTCGAACCATTCTGCCGGCACGATAATCTCTGCCGGGCGGACGCGCGTTAGTTCGTTTTGCAGTTGCTCGATGGTGGCGAGTTCGGTGACTTTGAAGTCGCCGGTGGTTAAATCAATCAGCGCCAAGCCGAAGCCGGGGCAGATGGCGGCGATGAAATTGTTCCGGTCGGCGTGGAGGATGTGGGTATCAAAATGCGTGCCGGGACTGAGAATCTGCGTGACGTCGCGCTGGACGAGCTTGCCGGGTTTGGCTTCTTCAATCTGATCGCAGATTGCGACTTTCTTGCCGTGCCGGAGTAGTTTGCCGATGTAACCTTCGGCAGCGTGGTGCGGGATGCCACACATTGGCGTGCCGTTGCGGGCGGTCAGTGTGAGGTTTAGTAGGCCGGCGGCGGTTTTGGCGTCGTCGAAAAACATTTCGTAGAAATCGCCGAGACGGAACAGCAGGAGCGCGTCACCAGGAATCTGATGTTTGACGCGCCGGTACTGCTGCATCATCGGTGTCAGGCTGTCGGTAGTGGAATTCGCCATCGCGGGTGGATTATACCGGCTAACGGCCGGCAGTCACGCTGGAAAGCGCTGGCTCAGCAAGCCGAGACTGCGCCGGCAAGCTTTTCCACGCCATGGGGAAATGAATTCTCGCCGAGTAAGGCCACCGCCGTCACCACCCGCGTGGCGACATTGGCCGGCAACTTATGCAAATCTTTCTTGATGGATTTCTTCCACTACCCTCGGCGAAAAAACCCAAAAGGTTAAGCCATCAAGTCATTACCGTTGGATTGTCGGAACGCCAACTTCATCACCGTCTTGACGCCCGGATTGCT
>JBAXAT010000119.1:0-5665 GCA_037142335.1 Verrucomicrobiota bacterium
CGACTGCGCGACTGCGCGACTGCGCGACTGCGCGACTGCGCGACTGCGCGACTGCGCGACTGCCAAGACGGCCAGAGTTACCCAGTGGTTCTTCGACTCGCATCATCGTTTCCGCATTGACCAACCAACAGAGCGCACCGTTATTCCTAACAACACCGCGCATCCTGACGATGCGACAATGTGGTGTCAAGCGAATCATTGCAATAATGCCTGCTTACTGATTTCTGTTGGGGAAAATCAGGGATTGAGATAAGCCACGAAACTGAGTATGTTAACGGCGTTGTGAGCGTCATGACAAAAGCTGATATCCTCAAGCTGAGCGTTCCCGAACGGATTCTTTTGGTCGAAGCCATTTGGGACAGCGTCTCGGAAGTTCCAGATGCCCTCCCGCTGACAGAAGAACAGAAGACCGAACTCGACCGCCGCCTTGATGCCTATCATCAGAATCCGTCCGCTGGAAGTCCGTGGGCGCTTGTCCGGGAACGAATCAAAAATCGCGCGTGATTCCGGAATTGATCATCCGACCTGCGGCCGAGGCGGAGATGGCGGACGCCTTTGACTGGTATGAAAAGTACGTCTCCGGGCTCGGATCAGAGTTCCTACTGGCTGCCGACGCTGTCTTCCAAGGAATTGCCCGGCATCCCGCACAATACCCACTCATCCACAAAACCGTTCGCCGAGCGATTCTTCGCCGGTTCCCATACGAAGTATTTTTCGTTGCTGAAACCAACCGTGTTGTTGTGCTTGCCGTCTTCCACGCAAAACACAACCCGAAACACTGGCAGCAAAGAGCATAACGAATTTTACCGCCATCGACCGGCGATAGCGGTGGCACATTTTGGGCAACAACCCGTCGCCGTCAACCGGTTCGCCAGCACATTGAATCCGCACCGTTCCACAAGTGTCTCACGGCAGGACGGACACCGCGTGTTCTCCCACTCCCCAGTCATCCCCGGCAAGTTGCCCGCATAGACATACCGCAGACCGGCCTCGACGCCGATTTCACAGGCACGCAATAGTTGCCGCCCGCTCGTCGCGTCACGATCCTCCATCCGGTAATCAGGATGAAACGCCGTCACATGCCACGGAATATCCACCGATACGCCAGCTAAAAACTTGGCAATGTTGTGAAGATCCTCGTCGCTGTCATTGAATCCCGGAACGATCAACGTCACGATTTCCATCCAGAAACCTTTCTGGTGAAGCAACTCGATAGTCTTCAGCACGTTGTCGAGTTTGCCGCCGAGTTGCCGGTAATTCTGGTCGTTGAAACTTTTCAAGTCCACCTTGAAAAAATCCACCCATGGCTGGAGGTAATCGAGTACTTCCTTAGTCGCGTTGCCGTTGGAGACAAATGACGTCCGCAGTCCGTGCCGGCGCGCTTCCTGAAACACTTCCACCGCCCATTCGCTCGTGATTAACGGTTCATTGTAAGTACTCGTCACCGTCGCCGCGCCCTGCGCGACCGCGTGACGGCAGAACTCCACCGCAGTCATCGCCATTACCGGCGCATCGCTGTCCGGATCACGCAATGCCTGCGATGTGACCCAATTCTGGCAATACCCGCAGTGCAAATCGCAGCCCAACATCCCGAAACTCATCGCCTGTGATCCCGGTAACACGTGGAAAAACGGCTTTTTCTCAATCGGATCGCATTGAACGCCGGCAAAATAGCCGCGCGGGACAAACAGCGTCCCGCCGCGATTGAACCGCACCCGGCAGATGCCGGCGTACCCGTCAAGAATCAGACACCGGTGCCCACAAGCGTAACAGCGCACCCGCTGTTCCGGCAACTTTTCGTAAAGCGCCCCGGGCTGCGCCAGCCGATTCAATGTCTGGGCGAGCGTTTCCATACCCGCCGGACAATACCACCACTAAGATTTCTTGTCTCCGAGGCGCACCAACGCGTAAAGAATGGCCGCCGGGATTCCGCCCAGCAACGCCAATACGATGAAAACGCCGTGGCCTTCGCCGCGTTTGCGGATGTCGCTGTAGACCCACACCGCTACCAACACGTGAATGACCGCGAGGATGGATAACACGCAGCGCAGCAAACACCGCCCCATCGGGCAACCCTTCGCTCCCGGCATCCCGCAATGCGGTTTCTCGAAACACATTTTCACCGGTTGCGGAACCGTCGGCGCGTCATCTTGTGCCAAGACCGGCAACGCCAGCACTCCACCAAGCACTACCAAACACAACCAACTAATTATACTTTTCATAATTTGGACAATACACCAGCAATGCGCTTTTGCGACCAGATGTCTACCGCTTCAGGCTGACGCCCCGCCGAATATAAGTCGGCACATCTAGATCTTCGCCGTTGTAAAGCGTCGGTTCGCTCTTTTCAAACCGGCCCCGCGAAACCCCTTCTAGCGGCAAGTTTTCCTGCTTGGCTTGCGCTTCTTTCTTACTAACGGCAGGCTTCACCAGTGGCAAGATCGGCGTGGTAACTTCTTGAACCGGTTGCCGTGTCGCGACCGGTGCCGGTGCCGCGCGACGCGGCAAGGCATTAACGGTGGCAATGACAGTAATCGTTAACCGGTTCGCGTGCGCTTCATCAATTGCCGCGCCCATTGTTACCTGGCCGCGAGAAGCGATGCGCGAAATCGGTTCAACGGCGTGCTGCACGTCGGCCAGCGTCATATCGGGACCGCCCAGCACACTAATCAAAACTGCTTCCGCCTTGCCCAACACATCGCCGCCATCGAATAGAGGATTCTCCAGTAACACCTTGACCGCCTCGCGCGATTTTTCCTTGCCAGTGGCGGTGCCGAAACTGAAAAGTCCGTCGCTATGTTTGGAGCCGAGCGCGTTGCGTAAGTCGGCAAAGTCCACGTTAATCAAACCTTTCCGTGCCAGCAGTTGCCAAAACGCCTGCACACCGGTTGCTACCAATTCATTCCCGCGCTGAAACGCGTCGAGCGCCGTCGCGCGTTCGCCGGCCACTTTGAATAATTTGTCGTTGGGAATACAGATTACGGCGTCGGCTTGCGCCTTGAGCTGATCCAAACCGGCAATCGCTTTCTGCCGGCGCCCAACACCTTCAAATGCAAACGGCAACATCACAAACGCCAACACCAGCGCCCCCTGTTCTTTCGCCGCACGTGCCACCACCGGCGCCGCGCCGGTCCCGGTGCCACCACCAAGGCCAGCCACAATGAAAACGATACCGGTATTTTGTGCGATTGCTTCCAATCGTTCAGCATCCTGTTGGGCAGCACGCAGTCCGAGTTCCACATCGCCGCCGGCACCAAGTCCGTGCGTGATGGCGGAACCGATTTGCATTTTTTCTGCGCCGGTAATGCCGCTCAATGCCTGCAAGTCAGTATTGATAGCGACGAGTTCAATACCTGTCAGCGGGTGCTGGGCATCGCCGGCAATGGCACCGGCAATTTGACCGACGGCATTGCAACCAGCTCCGCCAACGCCAAAAACTTTCAAGCGGGCACGCACCGGTGCATCATTAGACTCAGTTGGTTTGCGAATCGGTGTCATAATTATCTCCTCACATCATCGCCCGAATTTTCAGGAAGTACCCGTGAAAGGTTTGGGTGACGCGTTGAATCGGCGTCGGCTCCCGGTGCTGGTCGCGTTGCGAACCTTGGGCATACCGGATCAGGCCGATTGTGGTGGAATATTCCGGGCTTTCGATTGTCGCAGTCGGACCGTTGACAGTGTGGCTGTGCCCAATATGGACCGGTAAGCCAAAGATTGTCGTGGCCAGCCGTTCCATGCCACGCAATCGAGCGCAGCCACCGGTAATGAACACACCGGCACCCAGGTAGTCGGTTAATTTGTGTTTATCGAGGTCTTGCTTGATGAAGCTGAGCGTTTCCTCCACTCGCAGATTCATAATCCGGCACAGCTGTTGCTTCGAAACTTCGCGGTCTGCCAGGCCGACTTCGCGTTTCAAGCTGATAGTTTCGTCCACGTCCAACAACTCTAACGAGCCGTGTTCAATTTTCAGGGCATCGGCCCGGTTCATCGGAATTTTCAAACCAGTCGCGATGTCATTGGTGATATGGTCGCCGCCAACTGCAATGACGCCGGTATGTTGAATCGTGCCGTCCCTGTAAATAATGTAATCTGTCGTACCGCCACCCATATCAATCACAACTGCGCCGAGTTGCTGGTGTTCCGGCGTCAAAACCGCCAGCGCAGAGGCAAGACTGCTGACAGCAATGTTAGCGACATCAAGCGGAACTTGTTTGATGCAGCGAATCGTATTTTGCAATCGCGTCTTTACGCCATGAATCACATGCACATCGGCCTCGAGTTTGGCGCCCATCATCCCCAGCGGTGTTTGAATGCCATCCGCACCGTCCACGTAGAACCGTTGCCGGATGGCGTGGAGCACGACGTGATCCATCGGGATATTGACGGCTTTGGCATTGAGCATCACATTCCGAACTTCGTCTTCAGTAATCTCGCGATCTTCATTGGTGACGGCCACGCTGCCGCGATTGTTAAAACATCGGAGATGCCCACCGGTCACACTGGCATAGACATTGCGAATCTCGACATCCGCGCTCTCTTCCGCCTGAATCAACGCGTCGTGAATGTTCTGTGTGGCAGCTTCCATATTAACGATCTCACCTTTGCGCACGCCCTCTGAAGCCACTTGGCCAACACCGATAATTAAAATATTGCCGCCGTCAACGACCTCGCCAACCACGGCGCAGACTTTGGACGTGCCAACTTCCAATCCAACAATGATTCGATCTTTTGCCAACATAATTTCCCCTCTTAATTTGCAAATGCGACTGGCACTCCACGTGCCACGGTTAAATCCACCGCTGCCACCAACTTCTGCCTTTGCGCCGCCCACGTCATAATCGCGCTGAGCCTGCGCATTTGCTGTTGAAACCCGGTCACATCAAATTTCACCTGAGTGTTCTGCTTGGTCGTTAACGTCAACTGTCGCGGCTTCGAAATATCTACTGTTGCGATCTCCATCATTGAACCAGCAGCTGCCTGCTGAACTTTATCAAGTAGCTCCAACGCCAGATAAATCTGTTCCGATTGTACCTGCTTACCAACGCGCACATCCACCAGCGCCACGCCAGTCAGTACCGGCAACGTCCCTGGTGTTTGCGGCTGAATCACCGTGCCATCGCGTAAACGAATCGGCGTCATCACCATCCCGGCCCGGTCAATAAATAACACCTGCGCGTCTGGCGACTTCAACCGCGCTACTGCAATCCGCTCGTTCACTCGGATAAACAACTTCGACGGCATCACGCGCCGCACCTCGACGCAACGGATTACCGGCACCGCTTCCAAATTCCGCTGTACCTGCGCAAGGTCGAGCGACAAAATGTTTTGTCCCTCCGCTACGCCAGCCAAATTCTTCACCTGTTGCGCTGTTAATCCACCATCGTTTTCGACCACGATTTGCGTGATGGCAAACCGTGGATTCTCATACACCAACTGCGCCGAAGTAAATTTCACCAACCGGTAAATCCCATAGCTACTAAATCCAATCACCGCAACCACTGCCATAATGGCCAGCAACCAACGCGCCTGACTCCGTAGCCGACCTTCCGTCTGGACTTTTACATCCAGCAAATATTGGTTGCGTTTTCGCCGTCGATTTCCGAGTTTGATCATTAGACTGCTACCGCCTCCATTCGTCTAGCCAATGCCATCTCCACCATCCGTG
>JBAXAT010000120.1:0-5665 GCA_037142335.1 Verrucomicrobiota bacterium
ATCAGATGGTTCTGGCGGGATTGAAGGCGCCGCGCCGGCCAGCCGCTGACTTGCATAGTTCAACGCCGCCGCCGGTGATTGGAGCTGTTCCTCAAGTTGTAGTTCCGCCACTTCCTGCAGCACCGCCCCCACCAACGGTCCCGGTGTAAATCCCAGTGCCAGCAAATCATGACCAGTCACCAACGGTGCCGGTTTGATGACCTCCGCCGGTAGCTCAGCCGACTTTGTCTTCAGGAAATCGTAATTGTCTAATTTCCCGTGACTCGCCCGACAATCAATCCGGTGCAATTCCAATTCCACCGGAAATGTTGACCGCGCCAACAGCCGCTTGAGCTTGGCCTGGCGCATGGATTGCACGTGTTGAAACCGCATGTGGCCGCCAACGCAAAGCGTGATCTGCTCGATCTGGTCGTTAGAAAAGCGCAACCGCCGAAGGATTTGTTCCGCCAATGCCTGACCGGCGACATCGTGGTCGTTGAAACGGATCCGGTCTGGTGCGCGCACAAACGTTGGCGGCTTGCCGACATCGTGAAGTAATACGGAAAATGCCAGCATAATGCCGGGATTTGCCGGCAAGTCGTCGAGCATCATCCGCGTGTGCATGAAGACATCGCCTTCGGGATGAAACTCTAACGGCTGCTCAACGCCTTTCATCGCCGCCACCTCCGGTAAGTCTGCCGGTAGTAATCCGGTCGCTGAAAGTAATTCAAGTCCGGCACCGGCATTCGGACGCGTAAAAATCTTAGTCAGTTCATCGCGAATACGTTCGGCACTGACGACATTAATTTGCCCAGACATCTCACAAACCGCCGTGAATGTAGCCGGCTCGATTTCAAATTGCAGATTGCTGGCAAACCGAACGCACCGGAGCAAACGCAGTTTGTCCTCAGTGAATCGTTGCCGGGCGTCGCCGATGCAGCGAATCAGCTTCCGGTCGAGGTCCGTGCGACCGCCGACAAAGTCGAGAATTTGATTGGTGACCGGATCAAGAAACAGTCCGTTAATGGTGAAGTCCCGGCGTTGCGCGTCTTCTTCCGGTGAACCATACCTGACCGCACTGGGCCGTCGACCATCGAGATACGCTTCGTCGCAGCGGAACGTGGCGACTTCAAACTGGTGACCGGCTTCCAGCACCAACACCACGCCAAACGCCGCGCCGACCGGTACCGTTTTACGAAAAAGACGTTGCACTTCCTCCGGTCTGGCCGACGTAGCGATGTCAAAGTCGTGCGGTTCGACGCCGCGTAGCGTATCGCGAACACAACCGCCGGCAAAGTAGGCGATGTGACCGTTTTCACGTAGCCGTCTAACAATGGCGGTCGCGGTCGCTTTCATTTAGTGGCACTGACTCTGGCCGCGTTTTTCGAGGTAGCGCTGGTGGTAATCTTCGGCCCGGTAGAAGTCGGCAGCCGGGACAATCACGGTGGTGATGGGGCGGGAAAACTTACTGGATTTTTCGAGTTTGGTTTTGGATTCTTGCGCAGCTTTTTCCTGTTCGCCGGTGGTGAAGAAGATGGCGCTCCGATATTGGGTACCGATGTCGGGGCCTTGCCGGTTTAGTGTAGTCGGATTGTGATTGTTCCAGAAGATTTCGAGGAGTTGGTCATAGGTGACTTGTTTGGGATCGTAAATGACGCGAACAGCTTCAGCGTGGCCGGTACGATCAGTGCAAACGTCCCGGTAAGTTGGATTCTTGGTCGCGCCACCGGTATAGCCGACTTCGGTGACGAGGACGCCTTTGGTTTGCCGGAAGGTCTCTTCAACACCCCAAAAGCAACCGGCGGCAAAGATGGCGGTTTGGGTGGAGGTAAATTGCAGCGCTACGGAGTTGAGGCAATACCGGCGGCCGGTTGGCTTTGGTCCGTCGGAGAAGACGTGACCGAGGTGCGCATCGCAACGGGCGCAAAGCACCTCGACGCGTTCCATCCCGTGGCTGTGGTCGGCGACTTCAGCGATGTAGTCGGAGTCAACCGGTTTGAGAAAACTTGGCCAGCCGGTACCGGAGTCGAACTTAGCGTCGGAATTGAACAGCGGCAAGCCGCAGCAAACACACGAGTAGACGCCGTCCTGGTGATTGTCGTAAAATGCGCCGCAGAATGCCGGCTCGGTGCCTTTACCACGGGCAACCGCGTATTGTTCAGGAGTCAGGAGCTTCCGCCATTCGGCGTCAGTTTTAGTAACTTTTTGCATGGTGTTAGTGCCACCCAAGGCGAGCAGGCTAATCGCAATCAGAACAACGTGTTTCACGGCTGGAAGATGACACAAGCCGACCTGTCGTGCAACCGGTCAGTCAACCGTTTCAATCTGCGCTGCCGGTGGGATATCCTTGCGATGTATCAGGAAGAACACGCCCCCCACGAGGCTCCAGACCAGTGTTGCCATGTAACCGAGCAACGACAACGACAAGGCCTGCACTGGCAACATGTCCACCTGCGCAAACATGCTGACGTACATACCTTCGCGAACGCCAAATCCCGAAAATGAAATCGGCACGGCAGACAGCGAGTTAACAATCGGCAGGTAGAGGAAATAGTCCACCACCCCATTTTCGGTAATAATGTTAAGCCCCCTAGCGACACAAACAATCGCAAGCATGGATAAGAAATGAACACCGACCGACTGCAGTACAGTCTTCGCCAAAACACCGGGATGCGAGACATAGACCCGGTAGGCGTTGACCATGCGTTCCAACATGTCGTACTTCGGCAGCTTCTTCAGCCAAGCGCGCAAGCCTGGGAATTTGTCAGCAAAACCTTTCCAGAAGCCGAGAATCGTGACAACGACAGTCGTTATCACAACCACTAGTGTAAAAATGCTGAAACCGATGAGCCGGTTGTCTTCAAAAACGCGTTGGTAAAAGATGCCCATCATCACCAGCTCGATCACAAACAACACCAGCAAACCAATCAGTCGGTCAACAATGACCGTGATGACGGCTTCGGCTTTTTTATGGTGCGTCTCATGCGCGACGTACCAAGCTTTGATTACATCACCACCGGTCGAACCGAGCAAAAAGGCGTTAAAGAACATGCCGACAAAGACAATTGACATAGCCCGCGAGAACTTCAAATCTAGTCCTTGCACGCGCAAGATCAACTGCCAGCGAATGGTCCCGAGTATGCAAACAACACCAACACACAACACGGCTAGGAAAAACCACTCGAGCCTAACAGTTCGAAACACCGTTCCCAAGACCACCGGACCGATGCCCCAAATAATCGGCAAACGTTGGCTGAGCGGCAGCGCTTTTAGATTAATACCGGCTGCCTCTCCGGTAACCACACAATGAGTCCGAATGGCTTCGATTTGATCTGACCGTAAACCGAGATCACGCACTGCAGCACTGTCGCCGGTGACGAGCGGTTTCAGTTTATCGGCGGCCTGTCCCTCGAAAATCGAATTGAACAGATATGCCAAGATTGCCACACTCACCAACACTTGGACAAACATGATTAGCTTGTTCTTCATAGAGTCGCCGTCGGTACCTGTAGCAGTTTCTGCGTTGTCTGGCAAGCGTGCTGCACCTGCGTGGCGGTCCAGTGCGAATGAATTTCCCACACCAGAATCATCTCGCGCGTCACAAATGGCTGCAACCGGGTAAAATCAAACACCCCAAAGCCTGGCGGTTGATGGTCAAATCCCGGCGGCGCAAAATCCTGTAAATGCATCCCGGCGGTCTGCCCCCGGTAACGTTCGAGCAATGTCTCGTGACCAGCCAGACCGAATAATTCCTTCGTCGCCGCGTGGCCGACATCGTGCCAGTACGCAATTGCCGCCGGGCCATACCGGCTAATTAATTCGCCGATTTCATCCTCAGATGGAATTTGCTCGATACCGAGCCGTGTTTCCAATCCGAGCCGGATGTTTAGTTGCCGGGCGTGCGGCACAATCACGTCGAGCGCCTGCACCACTTGCTCAAAATACTTCGTGCATTTTTTTGCACGACTCGCGAGCGCCTTGGCACGCACACGCGCAAACTTCGCCGACGCGCCCCGGTCCTGCTCAATTAACAGCAGTAGTTTTTCCGTGTACCGGCGCATCTCGACCGCACCTAGGTGCAACACCACCACCGGCACACCGAGACTGGCCGCGAAGTCCAGCGTGCGCAACGTCTGTCGGATTGCCAGTTCATGTTCTGTCACGTTACGCGCGCTGGGCCGGTAATAATCCGGGGCCGGCCCGGTCGCACTGAGCGGTAAGGGGCAGAAATTGTGCAGCGAACTAATTTTGATCTCACCGGCCTTAACAGCTTTCTGGATGCCTTCCACCAATGACAACCTGATTGCGTGGCTGAGTTCAGCATATTCAAAACCGAGTTCACGGATTTCGGACAGCATTGCGCGTCCGTCAATATGACGCTCTGAATTCCAGCATGTCGAAAATGAAAACATAAACAATTAAGGCCAACGCTACCGGTTGGTTCGCGTTGGCCTCATTGGGATCCAAAGGATCAGTAGCTACTCATGCTACTCATGAACGTACGTGGTGCCTTAGCTTTACGCCTGCGTTTTTCGCTGGGCTTTTCAAAATGACGATGCGCCCGCGCTTCCCGCAGGGTGCCTTCGCGGTCAAGCTTGCGTTTCAAACGTCGCAACGCTTTCTCAACCGGTTCGCCTTTCTTTAATTTTACTTCTGACAAATGATCTCAGCCCCCTCTCAATTAGAATTTGTTGATATGATACTGACATTGGGGCCGTCTGTCAAAACCTATCGCACACCGGCTAGATGCTGGTCAAATGCTGCCAGCCGCTGGTAATCCTCTGTCGTTAACTGTTGAATTAACTGACGCAGCACTGCCGAATGTTTCGCTGCCAAGTGTGTAAATAGAATTGGCTGACGCATTACGAGCGAGAAGTTTTGATCCACCGCCTGACGCAGAAAAATGTAAAACACGTGCGCCAATGCGGCCGCGACTAGGTTATCAGTCCGCACATACAACTGACCACTGTACTCGATTTCCATCGGCGTCACCTGTTGAAAATCAACAACCACTACGCCGCGCCCACGCGCTGTGACCACGCCGCGTTGCGCGCCTTCGACGTAGTAAATCCGCCGATTCTCCCCGCAAAACACCGGCAATAACCAGCCGGCCACATCCGAATGATTGTCCGCCACTAACCGTCCATCCGGCATCGTTACCGGACGGTACTCAAGCATTCCAGCTTGCTCAGCCAACATTGAACAAGCCGCTAAATTATCCAGCATGAACTCAAAATCCGCGAGTTGGCCAATAAATCGCCGTGGTGGATATTGCCGGCGTAACGTGTAGCGCATTGTGACCGGCTGGACTAACGCCTGATTAGCCGTCGTCATCAACTCCAGCGGAATCGGCAACAGTGGCTCTGCCAAAACCGGTGCAGCTGCTAAAATTACAATCCAAGCCCAGCTCATTTATTCAGCTTCGTTCGAGAAATGTCTTCAATACAGTAGCCAGCGTCGGCCCAATGCCCGGCACTCCGGTCAATTCGGCGATGCCGGCGGCACGCAACCGTTGAATCGACCCGAAATATTTCAACAGCGCCACCTTCTTCTTTTCGCCTAAGCCAGCGATTTCGTCCAGCACCGATTCCTGAATCCGTCGCTGCCGTAGTTTTTGGTGGTAGGCATTGGCGAACCGGTGCGCCTCATCGCGCAATCGTTGAATCAGGTGCAACCCCGGCGAATT
>JBAXAT010000121.1:0-5654 GCA_037142335.1 Verrucomicrobiota bacterium
GGTGGACGCCGGGCAGGTTGGGTGGTTGTCGGGAGGCGGCCCAGACTTCGTGGCCAGCGGCGCGAAGTTGCCGGGCAATTGCCAGCCCGATGCCGGTGCTGGCACCGGTCAGCAGAATTTTCTTTGGCGCATCAACCGGCATCATCCCAGCGGCGTAACGCAACGGAGACATTGGTGCCGCCAAAACCGCTCGAATTATTAAGCACAATCCGCGGCACATCTGGGATTGGACTGGTAATGACCGGGACGATGGCGCACTCGGGATCGAGTTGGGTGATATGGGCGGAGACCGGCATGAATTGTTCCTGGAGCGTCAGGACACAGAACGCCGCTTCCATGGCACCGGCCATAGAAAGGGCATGGCCGGTCAGGCTCTTGGTGCTGCTGACGCGCGGCAGACGGCCGTTGCTAAAAACAGTGCGGATGGCACGACATTCGCTGACGTCACCGGGCGGCGTAGAGGTGGCGTGGGCGTTGATATAATCCACTTGTTCGACCGTGAGTTGCGCGTCGCGCAAGGTTTCGGTCATGGCGCGGGCCAAGCCGGCGCCGGTGGGGTCGGGTGCGAGGACGTTGTAACCGTCGGAGGCCTGACCCCAACCAAGAATTTCGGCACAAATCGGTGCACCACGTTGCCGGGCGTGCTCAAGGTCTTCAAGGACGAGAACCACGGAGCCGCCGGTCCCCACGAAACCGTCGCGGTTACGGTCGAAGGCGCACGGCGATTTTTCCGGATCAGTTTGCACGCTGAGCGCACGGACACCGGCAAAGGGCAGGATGTTAAATTTATTGCAGTCCTCCGCGCCGACAACAAAAACAGTGTCTTGCCGGCCCAGCCGGATTAGGTCGCAGGCCAGGCCGAGCGCGTGCGCGGATGAGGAACAGGCGCTGGAACAACCAAGCGATGCACCTTGGATTTTGAAGAGGGCGACGAGGTTGATGTAGAGCGAACCGGGAATGCTGTTGACGATGCCCATTGGTTGGCAGCGGGCGACGCCGCGAGTCAGCATGGTGTGGAGATTGTCGTAGGCCAGCCACATTGAGCCGCCGGAGGCACACATGATGCCGGTGCGCGGGTTACTGACTTGGTCTGGCGCTAAGCCGGCGGCGGCGATAGCCTGCTGCATTGCGCAGTAGGCAAATAGCGAGTTTGGCGTCATCGGACGCATTTGCTCGCGCGTGAGTTTGTAGTCGGCTGGATATTCCCAGTCTTCAAAATAAGCGCTTGGGAATCGAAAGCCTTTTACAGTGCCGGCAAGTTTGACCGGGATGTCCGGGCTGGTAAATTCTTCGAACAACTCAATGCCGGTGCGACATTCGCGCAGGCTGCGCACAACGTCAGCACGGTTGTTGCCGATGCTGGTAATGAATCCGAGGCCGGTGACGACGACGCGCTTCATGCGAGCGGTCTAAGATGGCGGCTCATGTCGCAGGCGGCGCCAATGGGTCGGCTAGTAGTTGTTCGCCGAAGGCGAGGACAAGCCGCTCGATTTTGGCGACGCGCTCGCCGTGGGAGGTGACAGTACCCTCAAAAATGGCCAGCGGCTCGCGCAGTTTTACAAGTTTCTGCTCAAACTCGAGTTTTTCGCCCGGCCGGGTTTTGCGATAGAAATGAGCGCCATCGAGCGAGGCGAAATAGACGTGGTTGGATTTGATTTCTTTACCAAGCAGAGCCGGGGCTTTTTCTAGCAGCCAGAGGCACGCCGCTTGGCCCATCGCTTCGAAAACAATCGAAGCCGGAAAGATTGGCTCATCTTTGAAATGCCCTTCGAGAAAAAACTCAGTACCTTTGATGGTATAGCTAGCCTTGACAGTCTCGCCGGCGAGTTCGGCGTCGTCGAGAAAGAGGAATGGCGGTTGTTGGGGTAATGCCAGCACGATGTGCTCACGCTGGTAGCGTTTGGCGACCGGTGTCGCGTGCGTACCAGTAGTTTTGGCATGCAAAAACTGGTTGATCTGACCAACCGTACGAATTTCCCGCAATTCCTCATTTTCGATGTGGATCTTGAGTACCTCTTCGATGGCGAGCACGATTTCCAGTAGTGTTAACGAGTCGAGGCCGAGATCTTCAATGAGGCGAGTGCTGTCGGTCGCGGCGGAGATTTTAACTGGTGCGGTGGCTGGTTGATAGCGGTCGAGAATCCCGTACACAATAATTGGGATTGCTTGCAAGTCACTGCCTTCACGGAACCGGATAGCTGCGTCAATTGTGGCAGGACTGCAACGACGCAATCCCTCCTTCAATTCAACTAGTTCGGCTTCAGACAGTTTGGTACCCATGAACGATTAAATTCCTTGTATAGATAATAACAAGCCAAGCCAGATAAAGGAAAGTATTTTTATCTGGCTTTATCGTTGTGGTGTGGTGCAAATTTTCTTTCCAAGACAATGGCATTAACCAAGATCATCATCATTACGCATGAATTTCCGCCGTTTCATGGAGGAGCAGGGGTATACTGCGAGGAATTAGCTAAGGCCTTGCAGCGCGGTGGGCGCATTGTCGAAGTTTGGGTGCCGCGCTGGCCTGGTAGTCTGCGACTCCGCCATCTAGTGCCATTCGCATGGCAAGTATGGTGTCGCCGGATGGAACTGTGCGATTGCACGGTGCTGCTCGGCAGTCGCGGAGCACACATGATTTTTATGGCATTGCCGATCAAAACCGGCAAGCTCGTGAGCTTGTTGCATGGCTCGGAATTGGTACGTTATGGTCGCCGGTTGCGGCGCTTGCTCAATCGCGTGCATTGCGTCATCGTGCCATCGAATTTCACTGGATCACTCGTGCCTAAGGCAATCCAAAAAATCGTTGCCGTGCCGGCACCGTGCGCAGCGGCGATGCGACCGGTAACGGATAGCCAACCACACGCCGGGATTCGTATTTTAACGTTGGCGCGCCTACATCCACGTAAGGGTCAGCTTGATGTGGCCCGGGCGCTGGCATTGTTACCGGCCAAATACCGGCAAGCTGTGACCTACCAAGTCGGCGGAACCGGTCAGCGCGCATATCTCCAGGAAGTCGAGCAGACATGCCGGGCGGCAGGCGTGGCATTTGAGTGCTTGGGCTCAATTCCGGCGGACCGATTAGCCGCAACTTATGCGCAGTGCGATATCTTCGTTATGACCAGTCGGTTACTTAAAAACAGCGTCGAAGGGTTCGGGATTGCCTTCCTCGAGGCTAGTTTTCACGGCAAGCCGGTGATTGGTTACCGGTCCGGTGGCGAGTCGGAGGCAGTGCTGAATGGTGAGACCGGGTGGCTTGTCGATGAGGCCGATGTGCCGGCAGTCGCAGCCATAATTGAGCGGCTCATTGCCGATCCGGTCTTGCGGCAAAAAATTGGTGACCGCGGCCGGGAACACGCTAGACAATTTAGCTGGGATCGTGCTGCCAGCATTATTACTGCGGCGATTGATTGACAAGCCATTCGACGAATCCGGTTAGACCGGCTTCAATGGCCACTTGTGGCCGATAGTCGAGTAATCGCCGGGCTTTTTCAATGTCGGCAAAAGTTACTGGTACATCGCCGGGTTGTTCCGGTAAGCGCCGTAGGTCGGCGTGTCGGCCGGTCAGCTTTTCTAGCAGCGCGACGAGTTCACGGAGTTCAACTGTGCGCGCGTCGCCGAGATTTATAATTTCAAAGCCGAGTGGTCGGTCGAGCGCAGCAAGGATACCTTGCACGATGTCAGTAATATGCGTGTAGTCGCGCCGGGTGGCGCCGGTACCAAATAATTCAATCGGCTGACCCGCGAGAATGGCGCTGGTGAATTTGTGAATGGCAAGATCGGGACGCTGTCGAGGCCCGTATACGGTAAAGAACCGGAGACAGACGATGTTGAGCTGGTACAGGTGATGGTAGACGTGGGCCAGCGCTTCGCCAGCCAGCTTGGTGGCAGCGTAAGGTGAAATCGGACTGGCGAGCGGATCGTCTTCGCGGAATGGCACACGCTGGTTAATGCCATAGACACTGGACGAGGAGGCGAAAATAATTTTTTTGACGCCGAATTCACGGGCTAATTCGAGGAGATTTTGAGTGCCGGTAATGTTGACGTCGGTGTAAAGACGGGACTGGGTGAGTGACGGACGGATGCCGGTACGGGCAGCGAGATGGATTACAGCATTGAAGTGGGTTTGTCGGAATATTTTACTCAGCTTGCCAACGTCACGGATGTCAGCGGCAATTATAGACGCGCGGCCAGTTACGCCGTCAAGGTTGCGGTGTTTGATAGTTGGTGAATAGAAGTCGTTGAAATCGTCAAGAACAGTGACCGTCTCGCCGCGGGCGCAGAGTTGGTCGACAACGTGAGAGCCTATGAAACCGGCGCCGCCTGTGACAAGAATGTTCATCAGTTGGTAAAAATAGCACGCCGCGACAACCAGTGCCGATCAAAAAATACGGCGCGGGCCGGAGCTAGATTCGGAATCGGAACTGGAACCAGCGTCCGCAACAGGAGCACGCTGGTTATCAGGGGCTTGGAGTTCGATTTCTTTGAGGCCTGGTGAAGTGGGTGGGAGTTCTTCTGATTGTTTGCTTGGATAGGTGCCAGAATGGAGATCGTTAAGGATGAATCCGACAAAGTTGGCACCGCGACCGGCGGCTGTTGCTTTAGCAGTAATGACGTAGTTGCGTAAGGTGCGGCCGGGGCGAACTACAAGGATTACATCGTCACAAACCGTGCTTATGATTGAACTGTCGGCCACACCGGTAATTGGCGGGCCGTCTACTATAATACGGTCGTAATGTTGGTGTGCCCATTGCATGAGTTCACTCAGGCGGTGGCCGAGGAGTAACTCCGTTGGATTAGTTGGGTAGGCACCAGTGGTAATGACATGGAGCTTGTGTAGCTCTGTCTGGTGGATGGCCTCTTCGGGTGTGATTTCGCCGGTCAGAATATCGGCCAGACCTTTGGCTTGCTCAAAATCAAAATGTTTGTGAATGCCGCCCCGGCGCATGTCGGCATCGATGAGTAAGACGCGTTCTTCGATTTGAGCAAAGCCAACAGCGAGGTTGACAGCCGTGGTGGTTTTACCTTCGCCTGGTGCAGTGCTGGCCAGAAGGATAGCGTGCAGTTTTTCACGCGGAACAATACCCAGAATGGCTGAGCGGACGACCCGGTAAGCTTCAATAGTCTCACTGTGTTGGTCGTAGCGGTCGAGGCGGTGGAAGGTGAGGTCGGATAAGCTCCACGACGCAAATGGAATCATGCCAAGAAATGGAAGTTGCAGGTCGCGCTCAAAAACTTCGGCTAGTTTGATAGGATCATCGATATACACTAGGAAAAACGCCAAGGCACCGCCGAGAACGAGGCCAAAGGCACCGGCGACTAGCAGGTTTTTCGCTTTTTTGGGATACACTGGAATCGGGTCAACAAATGGAGCCTCAAGTAATGAGACATTGTAGGACTTAAAGTTTTGGGTAATGTCGAGTTTTGTCAATTGCTCAAGCAATGTATTGTACAACGTACGAATTCGATCACAGTCCTCGCGCAACACGCGGACTTTTTGTAATTGAGTTCCTTGAAGCAGGGCTTCGGCTTCCAGCTGTTTGCCGGCAGCTTGCAGAGAGTTGTACTTCCGGTCTGCAATCAGCACTTCAGCGTCGGCTTTTTGGCGATAGAATTGGACGGTGGCATCCTCTTCCTCGGTGGGAAGCTGCACTTAG
>JBAXAT010000122.1:0-5616 GCA_037142335.1 Verrucomicrobiota bacterium
CCCCTGCCCTGTGAAATTTTCTACTGGGATTAACTGACTGCGATGTTCACAAGCTTGCCGGGGACGACGATCACTTTCTTGACGCCCTTGCCAGCAATTGCCGTTTGCACTTCGGGCTGAGCCAGTGCGCGCTGTTCCAATTCAGCATTCGCAATCTTGGCTGGTACGTCTAGCCGGGCACGAATCTTACCATTGACCTGAACAACGATTTGCACAGTCGCCTCCACCAGCAAGGCCGCGTCGAACGCCGGGAAGGCTTCGTAGGCGAGTGTCTGGGCGTGGCCGAGCTTGCTCCAGAGTTCCTCCGCCAAGTGCGGCGCATATGACGCGAGCAGCAAGACGAACGGTTCGAGTACGGCGCGCGGCCGGGTTTCTTGCGCCGTGATTTCGTTGACGAAGATCATCATTTGCGCGATGGCAGTGTTGAACGCGAGCGCGTCGGTGTCCGCGCCGACTTTCTTGATTGTCTGGTGCAACACCTTCACCAGCTTTGCGTCGGGTGCCGAATTATCCACGAGCAGCCGGCCGTCTTCGTCGCAGTACAACCGCCAGACGCGGCCGAGAAACCGGTAGACGCCTTCGACGCCGGTCGTGCTCCACGGCTTGGTCGCTTCGAGCGGCCCCATGAACATTTCGTACAAGCGCAATGTGTCCGCACCGTAATCGCGCACGACATCGTCAGGGTTGGTGACATTGCCCCATGATTTGCTCATCTTGCGATTATCTTCGCCGAGAATCATACCTTGGTTGATCAGGCGAGTGAATGGTTCGGGCGTCGAGACGTGGCCGAGATCAAACAGCACCTTGTGCCAGAACCGCGAGTACAACAGGTGCAACACTGCATGTTCCGCGCCGCCCACGTAAAGATCAACCGCCATCCAATATTTCTCTTTGTCCTTCGCAATAAATGCCGCCGCGTTCTTCGGGTCAATGTACCGGAGATAGTACCAACAGCTCCCGGCCCACTGCGGCATCGTGTTGGTCTCGCGTTGGCCGGGGCCGCCGCACTGTGGGCACCGGCAATTCACCCAATCCGTCGCTTTCGCCAACGGCGGCTCGGCACTGCCGGACGGTTTGTAATCCGTCATCGCCGGCAAGCGGAGCGGCAACTCGTCTTCCGGCACCGGCACCGTCCCACACTTCGCACAATGCACAATCGGAATCGGCTCACCCCAATAACGTTGCCGGGAAAACAGCCAGTCGCGCAGCTTGAAATTCACCGTCGCCTTACCGAGACCTTTTTCGGCGAGCCAGCCGGTAATCCTTTCCTTCGCCGCCGGCGTCGACAAACCGGTAATCATTCCGGAGTTCACAGAAATGCCGTCGCCAGTAAAACCGAGCGGGTCGCTCCCGGCCGGCGGTTGAACGACGGTGCGAATTTCCAAACCGAACTTCTGAGCGAACTCGAAGTCCCGTTTGTCATGCGCCGGCACGGCCATGATTGCGCCGGTGCCGTACCCCATCATCACGTAGTCGGCGACCCAGATTGGAATCTTTTCTTGGTTGACCGGGTTGATAGCGTAGCTGCCGGTAAAGACGCCCGTCTTGTCCTTCGCGAGTTGAGTGCGTTCCAGTTCGCTCTTCTTAGCCGCCGCCAACCGGTAAGCTTCAACGGTGGCCTGTTGCACCGGTGTCGTCAGCGTCGCGACGAGCGGATGCTCCGGTGCGAGCACCATGTACGTTGCACCAAAGAGCGTGTCGGGCCGGGTTGTGAAAATCCGGAGCGTGGCGCCGGCTTCTGTCTGGAAATCCACTTCCGCACCTTCGCTGCGACCAATCCAGTTCCGCTGTTGTTCCTTGATGGACTCCGGCCAGTTGACCAATTCCAAATCCTTGAGCAAGCGGTCGGCGTATTTCGTGATTCGCAAAATCCATTGCCGGAGCGGCCGCCGGTAAACTTCCTTGTGGCCGCGTCGGTCGCAGGTGCCATCGGCGTTGACTTCCTCGTTGGCGAGCACGGCTTTGCAACCGTCGCACCACCAGACCGGAATCTCCGCCTCGTAGGCCAGCCCCTTCTTGAAAAGTTGGAGAAAAATCCATTGCGTCCACTTGAAGTATTCAGGATCGGTCGTGTCCACTTCCCGGTCCCAGTCGTAACTGAAACCGAGCATCTGGATTTGCCGGCGGAAGTTCGCGATATTTTTCTGCGTCGTTACGGCCGGCTGCGTACCGGTATCAATGGCGTGCTGTTCTGCCGGCAAGCCGAACGCATCCCAGCCCATCGGGTGCAAAACATTGCAGCCGCACATGCGTTTGTAGCGACAATAAATGTCCGTTGCGGTGTAGCCTTCAGGATGGCCGACGTGCAAACCAGCGCCGCTCGGATACGGAAACATATCGAGCACGTAGAGTTTCTTTTTCGCAGGGTCTTCCTGCGCCGCAAAAGTTTTGTTGTCGTGCCAAAAATGTTGCCACTTCGGCTCGATGACATCGAACGGATATTTCTTACGGAGTTCGGGCATAGCACTGCGAACTATACCGGCCCAGCCAGCGTCCGGCAAGCATCCACAACAGATGCAATTGCTTTTTGCTGGAAAGTTTGCTTTGTTACACCCTTCGTTTCACCCCGAAGGAAAACACATGACTACCAAATGCGACCGTGCGGCTTGGCTCAAAGGCCCAGCTTTCAATTGTAATGACCGACCGGCCCCGGCTAACCGGCCCTACCGGCTCATATTGCTTGGCGCGCCCGGCGTCGGCAAAGGCACGCAGGCAGAACTGCTCAGCGAACGGCTCGGCGCCTGCCATCTTTCCACCGGTGATGTTTTTCGCGCTGCTAAAAGCCTGACGCCTGCGGAACGCAGCCCGGCCATGACTGCGGCGCTTGACTTTATGAAACGCGGCGACCTTGTACCGGACACAACAGTGCTGGACATCGTGCGCGAGCGCGTCGCGTGCCTCCGCTGTCCGGGCGGTTTTCTGCTCGATGGTTTCCCGCGCACCGCGGCGCAAGCCGAAGCGTTGGAGCAAACCCTCACGACCGAAAAAATCAAACTCGACGCCGTCATCAGCTACGAATTGCCGATTGACGAAATCGTCACCCGTCTCAGCGGCCGGCGCACCTGCACGAAATGCAAAGCCGTTTTCCACGTCACCGCATTGCCACCCAAGCACGCCGGGATCTGCGACAAGTGCGGCGGTACGCTCATCCAACGCGAAGACGACCGGCCGGAATCGGTCCGCGTCCGCATGGAAGTCTACGAGAAAAGCACCGCACCATTGGCGCAATTCTACCGGCAACGCCAACTGCTGGCGACGGTCGCGGCTACCGGAACGCCCGAAGACATCGTCGCGCGCACGTTGCAAACATTGCAATCACGTGGCTAACTAGCGGCGTGTGGATTTCCCGGTTGCCAAAGCCGGCGATTTCGGTATAGTCGCGCCCTGCATTGGTGCGACCCCATCGTCTAGCCCGGTCTAGGACATCGCCCTTTCACGGCGGTAACGCGGGTTCGAATCCCGCTGGGGTCGCCATTCTTGTTTTCTGAGGATGCGACTGCTGTAACATATTGAAAATCATAGAGGTTGCAGTGGTTCCAAATCCATTCTCACTGGAAAACTTAACGCCATCAGGAAAAAGCACCTTTTGTAATCGCTGTTTTTGCTCCAATGAATACTCCGTCCAGAGCCGCGCTGTATTCAATATCACATGCTCAGAGAAATTTAGCACCGCCTCGACATCAAGCCCTTCAAGTTTGGCATCGTGAGCCGCCATTTCCGCCAGCGTGATCTCCTCATTGAGTTTGTCCAACTTTTCCTGATATGTTTTTTGGTCGATCACTTTGTCGATCACGGCATCGGTTAACTTGTTTTTGCGCTGTTGTAAATCAGCCAGTTGCCGCTCAAACCCCGTAGTTTGATCGTGTGCTTCACCCTGCTTCTGCTTCCACGCATTAAGAACGATTTCTTTGAGGAGTTTTACATATCCTGGCTTCGGCTGAAGTTGCTCAAGAAACTCCGTGAACTTGACCTCAAATTCAATTTTGTGTTCTCGAACCTTCCCGCACTCGGGGCAGTGGTAATACGAGTACCGCACACCTTTACGCCCGGTGGATTTCGAGCCGGTGAGCGGTCGCTCACAATGACCACACCTCACGAATCGACGGAGCGGGAACTCAGGGTTATTTCGCTGGTGTGGGGTGATTGATGGCCGCTTCCCATCAAGAAGTGCCTGCACTGTGTTAAAAACATTCTCGGGCACCAACGGTTTGAAACTACCCTGCGTCCGCACGGAGTTGTCAAAACTAACGAGTGTCCCCGCGTAGATCTGATTCCTGAGTAGACGGTCAAAGGTCTGCGGGGTAACGGGCTTATTGCTTCGTGTCGTTCGCAACCCGTCGGTCGTCACGATGCGCAACACATCACGCTTTGTGTGCAAGCCGGTGGAATAAAGATCAAACGCACGCCGTACGAGTACCTCACGGTCAGGGTCGATAGTCAGTGTTGGATTTCCATCTTTGCCGGTCGAATTTAGGTATCCAAGGGGGGCTCTGTGCGTCCAGCGCCCTTGTGCGAGAGCCGCCTGCATTCCGGCCTTAGTACGGTCTGCTCGCATATCGTTGTCGAGTTGGTTCACGGCTGCCAACACGCTTTCCAAAAACTTGCCAGTCGAACTGTCATCAATCTGCTCATTGACTGAGCGCAGTGAAACACCGAACCCGTTCAGCAACGCTCTGATTGCGAGGTGGTCGTGGGCATTGCGAGCGAACCGCGAGAGGTTATAAACCACTACGGTCTGGACACGCCCTTTATTTTGACGGCAGTAGGTTAGGAGTTTTTGAAACTCTGTGCGATCAGTGGTCTTGGCTGATTCACCCTCTTCCACGAAGACCCTGTCCACAGCGAACCCCTGTCGGGAGCAGTAGTCTTCGCACGCCTTTTGTTGTGTGGCCAAAGAGAGATTCTTGATCTGATCCTCAGTTGAAACCCGACAATAAACCGCCGCTCGTGTTTTCATATTGCACTCCATCTAATTTGCAAAAGCCTTCAAATCCACATAGCCAATAATTATCCAATCTTCGCAATCCGACTCGATCTCTGTTGGCTGTGATCGCTTAACATGACCAATTTCATCTTTGTTACCAGCGGCCGCAACTTCAGACCGTCGGGCTGTGACAACCTTTGTTCTGCGATGTTGGTGCACAAACTCAGAAATCGCAGTGTCTGCAAGCGCATAAAGTTCATCACGCAGTAATTCCAGTTCTGCATCTGTCATTCCGCAATCGTTGCCAAGAATCTCTCGGCACCTGTTGAGCGGGAGCCGGTTCATACCCGCGGACACCCCCACTCAGGCTCGACAAAGGTACGCGCGCCCCGACCGGAATGCCCAGCACCGTCTATGTCATAACCAGCACCCAAAATGGCAGACCACAGGACGGGGTGTTGCCGTGAATCTGTCGAGAGCGATTCGAGACGGTCAGTCATTCGATCGACATCGAAGTTGAGCCGTGCTGAACTGGTACATAAGTTGGTAGTGGTATCAATCATTGGTCAAAATGCGATGCAGTGTTCCCGCAAGCACTGACCTGCCCCCTATAAACGAGTCCAGTGGTGATGGTAGAATATTGGCTGCTGGACGAAACTGAAAGGGGTTAGGAACATGGCAAAGCAGCATTA
>JBAXAT010000123.1:0-5568 GCA_037142335.1 Verrucomicrobiota bacterium
GATGCCGCGTTGCCGGGCGTAATCGCGGGCGAACTTGTACAACGCCAGTGCATAGCTGCGGACTTTATCTGCCAGCGGCTGGCCGAGAATTTCTGCCGAGCGCGCGAATGAAATGTTTTCATCATGGCCGACTTCCGCTTTCGTGGACGGCGTGAAAATCGGCTCCGGCAACTCGCTCGACTCCACCAATCCCGCCGGCAACTTGTGGCCGCAGATGGTTTGGCTCTGCCGGTATTCCTTCCAGCCTGAGCCGGCGAGGTAACCGCGCACGACGCACTCGACCGGCAACGGCTGGCACTTCTTGACGATCATCGCCCGCCCGCGCAACGCCTCGACGTTGCCGGCGCGCTTCGCGATGGCGGCAAAATCGCTTGTCAGGAAATGGTTCGTAACGATCTGCTTGGTCTTGCCGAACCAAAACTCGCTGAATGCCGTCAGCACCCGGCCTTTTTCTGGAATCGGGTTCGGCATGATCACGTCGAATGCGCTGATCAGGTCGGACGCGACGAAGAGCAGTGCATCGCCGAGATCAAAGATTTCGCGGACTTTGCCGCTGCGAATTTTTTTCAGCCCGGGGATTTCAATATTGGAGATGGCTTGGGTCATAGTTTTGACTTTCGTTAGTGCGACGGATTCTACAAACCCCGGTGCAAAATTTCAGCAAAAACTTTCTGTAGGCTAAATTCACCGACGGTAATAGAGCGCAGCGGAATTGGCTCTAGTAAAGCGTCTTGATTCATCGAATCCAGACACAATAAGGATTCACAAGTCGCGCTACTGCGACAATTCCACGATAACGCGATTTCATCTTTTCTGGATGTGATTCTGTATTCTTCCGGACGGCACAGACCGTAGAACAACCCAGTATAAATCTAAGTGGTTTGTGAAAATCCGATGACTCTCTGTAATCCCACAAGTCCAATTTTCCGCTGACACTTGTTGTCATCATATCGAAAACAAGGGCGGTTGCGCCGGTATCCAGTTTCCCGGTAACGGGGCTTAAGCCCTTAGGTAGTCGATGCCATAACACCCGATCATCGGAGTATTCCTTCGCCGCGTCTTCTTCTGTAGTGGGCCGAGCTCCGCCCTTAGTCGCTGGTTCAATGAATATTGTGTATGCAGGTAGCGTCTTGCAAATCTCTTGGACGTGCGGGGGCCGTGCTTTTGGCGACCTCATAAGCCAGAACGTCTTACCAAGCCGCTCTATGTCGGCTTTTTTTCTATCGAAGATCGCATCGGCGCCTTCGCCAGCATGATCCCCCATTACACTCACTACGCATTGTGAGCATGCCAATGCTTCTTCGAGTTGAGTCATGCTGTTATTCTTTATCGCCAGCTTAGATTGCCGCCCTCAATAATTGGTCGCGACGACTTCGAAGAAGGCTTGCGGGTGACTACAGATCGGTACTTGTCTACAGCCTTGGTGCCGTTGTAGTTAGTCTCCGTCAGTGATTAAGAAATTCTTAAATTGCCACGGATCGCGTCGGTCAATGTTCGGTTTGTTATAGCCGGGGAACGCGTTGGCATAATGCTTCAACGGGGTCCAGTCGGATGGCTTGGAGATCCACCGACCGAGATACGGCTTGGCAATTTTCAGGACATATTCATGCGGCAAATCATCCGGCACGCAGACGCCCCGAGCCGGGTTCTCAATCATCCACGAGACTGCCGCCACCACAGAAATCGCCACCTGCATGGTCGTGGCGTTTTGATGCGGCACAAGCCGGCGTGACTCTTCGATGCTCAAATCGCTGCCAATCCACCACGAATTGTAAGAATGCCCCATCAGCAACGAACCTAGGATATCCGCTCCGCTGGTAATCTCATCGTTGAGAATCCGTTGTTTCTCCGGTAACTGATAATCGTAGCCGCGCAGTTCGTTTAGCGACGCGATCGCCACATCCGCCGGACAATAGGCGTAGTGCACTGTAGGCCGGTAGACTGCCTGGCCCTTTTTCCAAACGGTGAGTCGATCAGAAATGGTAAACGCTTCGCCATGCCGGACCACCATGCCACGGATGCAATAATTAGGAACCCACGACACGACCCAAGTGTTCATGCCCATACGCGCGAGACAAATCTGATTACGCGGTCCGGTGGAATGTTCGTAGGCGAGTGCCGGCAGTTCTTTCTCGTGCGTGCCCCAGCCCATCTCGGAGGTTGTCGTCCCTTCTTCCCGGAACCCTTCGACACTCCAGGTGTTCACAAACTCGTCCACTTCTTTGGGCCGGTTGGTGATTTGGGTGTCGCGTTCGCTGCAATGAATGACCTTCACACCGAGTCGCATCGCGAGCTCGTTAAATTTCTGATTGGCGATAAGCTCGCTGAGTTGTTTCGCTGCCAGACCGGTAACCCGCTTGTCTTTCAGAGTGCGCTTGCCGATGTCCAGCAGTCCTTGTTTGGTAAAATGGGAAATCAACCCGGGGTTTGCGCCGTGCTCCAATACCGCCGTTGGTCCCGGTGTTTTCCATTTCGCGGTCATGGCGCGAAGTTTCATGTGCCGCCAGTAGAGCGTCATCTTTTGCGGGGGCGCATTCTTCGAGTTCTCATACGGATCCCAGAGCTCGACGGAAGTGTTGACGTAAAGGATGCCGTTGTCGTGGCACCACTGGACCAGTTCGCAGCAATCAATATTCCACGCCAAATCAATCAAGACATCGCCGGCAGTCAGATGTTTGCCAAGTAACGCCCCCATGTTAGCACGCGTCACACGGTTCCGCACAAACTTCACGCCACGCTTCAGCCACGGCTGGAGCGCAGTCCGCCGGTCCTCGAAATCCATGATGGTGATGTCCCGGCACGGGACACCGAGTTCTTTGACTAGAATCGGCAACGTGCATTGCGCGACCGCACCGTAACCGACAAATAAAATCCGCTTTCCAAATTTGATCATAATTCTCCTGAAAAACTCGCCAGTGCCAATGTGTCTGAAATTGTTTTTCATGACAAGCGTTTTCCCAGTTTAAAATCGGAATTGCCGCGCTTTGCAGTGTGTGTATAATGCCGATTTATGAATTTAACTGACCATGCCGCCAAATTGGTGGCCCGCACGCGCGCCGCCGGTGGCTTGGCGCCGGTGGATCTCGCTCGGTTCTGGAGCGATCAGGACCGCGCGTTTGCCAATCCATTCGGAAGCGACATTCCGCAGGTGCCGCTCGGCGTGCTGATGAGCCGGGAATGCATTTTTGCCGAACTCGACATTCCGGAAACACCCGACAACTGGTACCGGCTACTCCACGATGCCGCGTGGGCGGCGCAGGTGAGCCGTGCGTACAATGACAAGGCGGAACAGATTGTCGGCCGGCGGTTGTTATCAGAAACTAGCCCGGACCCGCAGCGCGCCTATCCCCTGATTAAACAGTTGCACGACATTTTTGAGGCGAAAAATGTCTGGCATAACGAATCCTACTGGCTCCAGCAATCCGCCCACGGCGAAACCGAACTCCAGCAACTCCTCGACCTGGTTGAGCAGCGGTTGGAAAATCTGCGCCGCTTCCTCTTGCCGCCGAACTGGGACGCTGAGAAACACCGGCTCACGGCGTTGGGCGTTCCAGTGCCGACCTACCGGTTTCAACGCGGCCCGGTCACTTTCGCGACCTCTATTTACGGGGCGGAAGATTTTGTCTTTCTCATCCTGGACAATCCGGACCTTGCGGTCCGCTTCCGCGATGTGATGATCCGCGCGATGCTCAAGATCGCGCGCATTCTCGATGACGAAGCGGGCCAATCGCCACGCGGTTTCCAGTTCAACGACGACAACTGCTGCTTGTTGACCGCTGAAATGTATGAGCTCTTCGCTTATCCGATTTTGAAAACGATGTTTGACCGGTCAGCGCCGGCGCCGGGCGACCGGCGGTATCAGCACTCGGACTCGGCAATGGGCCATCTCTTGCCGGTGCTCGCGCGGTTGAATTTTACCGGTGTGAACTTCGGCCCGACGTTACCGGTCACGCTCATCCGCGAGCACATGCCCGGCACGATCATTGATGGCCAGCTAGCGCCGTTCACATTCAGCCGGAACGAGGAGGAAAACATCGTCTGCGAATTTCTCCGGGATTTCGAGCAAGCGCGCGCCCAGCGCGGTCTGTGCTTTTCCACTGCCGGCTCGATTAATAATGGTTCCCGCCTGACCGGGATGCGCCTAATCATGGCGGCGATCCAAGAATACGGCCGCTACGCCTGACGCCACGGCCGGAAACGGCTTTGCTTTTCTAAGATCAAAAGCCAATGTAAATGGCTTTGAGGTAGTTTGCTTCCGGGAAGGTTGCCGGATGATCGGCGGCATGTCCTGTGACTTGCAACTCTGTGAAGTGGCATCCTGATTGCCCAGCGGCACTGCGAACAGATTCGAGAAATTCTGGCAAAGAAACATGCGCTGAACAAGAGCAGGCGACTAGGATGCCTTTTGGCGCCAAAAGCTTGATGGCATTTCGCGCCAGCCGGCCGTAAGCGTGGATGGCTTGTGCGCGTTCGGATTCCCGGCGTGCCAGCGACGGCGGATCCAGAATAATCAGATCGAATGACCGCGGGGCTGGTGCCGTCGAGTTGAGCCAATCAAAGGCATCGGTTTTCACGCTCTCATGCTGACAACTGGCGACGGTTGGATGATGCAGGTTCAAAGTAAAATTCCGGTCTGCCGCGGCCAAGGCGTGTGGGCTGATATCTAAATCGGTTACAGAAACGGCTCCGCCGCGAGCGGCATACAGTGAAAAGCCACCGGAAAAACTAAAGGCATTCAATACCCGCCGGCCAGTGGCGAGCGATTCAACGAGACGACGGTTTTCACGTTGATCAAGATAAAACCCGGTCTTCTGTCCCCGGACTCCGTCGATTTCAAACCGGATCCCCGACTCCAAGAACACGACCGGCTCGAGCAGTGCCGGTCCTCGAAGAATCTGACCATCAGTTAGCGGCAGTGCTTTGTCTTGAATATTTCGACTTAACCGGAGAATCAGGCGTTCGTGGGGAACTTGTTCCGCGATAATCTCGATAATTTCATTCAACCGCGGCAACCAAACTGTTGTGTAGATTTTAAGGACCAAGGTCGAATCATACCGGTCTAACACAAGCCCCGGCCAACCGTCGCTTTCACCATTGCAGAGACGGTAGCCAGTGGTTTGTGAATCAAACAAGTTGCGCCGTCTGTCAAGCGCTACGGTCAGATGCTGTTGCCACCAAGCGTGATCAAGTTTTTGCGGCTTACCGGTGTGTAACATGCGGACGCGGATTGGTCCCTCGGGGTCAAATAAGCCCATCCCTAGGAATTGATCCTTCCGATCATAAATGATAGCTAGTTCACCCATGTTGCCAGAACGATTCTGGTCGCGAATGCTATCCGAAAAAATCCACGGATGGCCGGCGCGCAGAATCGTTTCCACTTTCTGCGAAACACGCAGCCGGAGGTTAGGAGTCGATTCCTGATGCATTAATTTACCGTGGTGTTGTCATGAAGTGGGCAGGGTAACATGCTGGATGTCGAAGTGCAGCGTGGAAAAGTGCGGTCATGCCAACCCTTGAGCTTAACGATTATCTGGTACGCCTTGACCACTCTGACAGGTGCATGGTACT
>JBAXAT010000124.1:0-5561 GCA_037142335.1 Verrucomicrobiota bacterium
GGCGCACAAGGTTTCGCATGCTGGGCAACGGACGTATCCCGTCGAAAACGGTACCAGGTTGACATTGCCACACCAGCAGTGGAGTTTTTGACTCATGTTTTCTTATGTGCCCAAAAGACGGCGCCACTTCCTATGTCCGAATTTTGTTCGAGTTGCAAGGCGGCGGTGAGAACATGCCGAAAGGCTTCAGGGAAATTCGGGCGTAAAGCAATCCAATGGCGCAATTCATCGCCTAATTCACCTGCCGGAGCCGGTATATGCCAGAGCTGATCCAACAATAAAAACATCCGACTGAAAACTTCCGGTGCGATTGGGATGTGTTCTAAAACTTCAAAGCCGGCCTCTGTTAGGTAGTCCACCCATTGCTGCACCGGCAAGGCGTTGACCAAGTGATGATAGGCGAGCCAATCAGTTTGCAACTGCGCCGCTGGTGCTGGTTGCCCGAGTTGATTCATCAACGCTGTCAAGGACGTCCAGGCCGGGAATTTATCCGTGACAACACTACCAAGAAATACGCCACTAGGTCGTAACCGGCGATAAATGCCCCGCAAAATATCAGGCAAGTAATCCATGTGCTCCAATGAACAGTTGGCAAAAATTGCAGCAAATCGGTCGGCTGATTCTGGTAATTGATGTGCTGCCGTGACGTGAATGGTTTTGTACACACCTGATTGCCGCGCTAGTTCTGCTACACCGGAATTAATTTCGACACCGGTAACGTTGCGCAGGCCTGGCCATAGTAGCCGAAAATAGCCACCATCACCGCAACCCAGATCTAACACCGGCTCTGGTAATGCAAAGTGCCGGTAGGCGGCGTATTCCCACGCGCGCCAAGCTGCCATTGCCGGTAAGTGCGGATATAATTGGCTAACTATATCGTAACCCGCCAAGACTTCAGATGGTGAGAGCCGGGTTTGTTTCATAAATTCACCAAGCTAAATTAGCAGGAACGCTTCTGAGATGGTTAGGAAAACTATAGGCGCTCATGCCGGTCCCCTGACGGCTGGCGCCAGAGTCGCGACGCGACAGCTTCCCGGTAGATTGGCCACGCCGTGATGCAACAATTGAACTGGCTGACCACTCTTGCGAAGAGCAACAGCGAACTGCCCGACATTTGCCAGATGACATATTCGCACCCACTTCGGACTCAATTCGGAATACGAATAAACCTGTCGGCGCTCATAATCTTCACGACAAATTGTCGCCAAGCCGACCTCAAACGTATATTCACCAGTTGCCAACTCCAGCCCAACCTCCTGATGAAAACGTAAGCGGCTCCCACTCGGCAATGCTGTTGGTACGTCGGTATCATGTTCCAGTGTCCCCTTGCCGTGTACCAATACACCTCTGTCACTTTGAATGACCACACCGCCCAGCGGGACCTCGATATCCTTCAATAGCTCAAATTCATAGAAGAAATTGGCCCACTGGCCCTGCTCAAACACGGCACACGCCTGCCCGGCTTGGTTGCAAAGCGCGACCGCCGTGCAGCGCGCCCATCCGTTGCTGACTTGTGGGAGCGTCGAAATATCCAGCAAAGCCTCCGCTGCTGGCCACTCAATCTCTGCGCCACTAGTCAAGCGCGGTGCGTTTTGTGTGGATGTTAACTGCGCGGGCAGTGCTTGTTCTTGTTGCGCCAGCAGATAATACCGATGCACCGCCTCGGTCGCATTTCCTAAAAAAATGTTCGCTCCATGATGCAACAGTAATGCTCGCTGGCAGAACTGCTCAATCTCGCCCATACCATGCGACACCAGCACGATGGACACGCCCTTGGCGCGAAGCCGTTCCAAATGCTTATAGCATTTTTGCCGAAAGAAAACGTCGCCAACTGCCAGTGCCTCGTCAATAAGTAATACGTCTGCGTCCACGCTCGTCGTCACCGCAAACGCCAACCTGACCAACATACCACTAGAATAGGTCTTGGTTGGTTGATCTATGAAATCGCCAATATCTGCAAACGCTTCAATCTCGTCAAATCTGGCGTCCGTCTCTTCTTGGCTCAGGCCATGGATGGCGGCGTTCAAGTACACGTTCTCGCGCCCGGTAAATTCTGGGTTGAAGCCGGATCCAAGTTCCAACAAGGCTGCCACTTTTCCGTTCACCGTCACAGCACCGGCGGTTGGTTGAAGAATCCCGGCAATAATCTGCAATAATGTGCTCTTACCGGAGCCGTTCCGACCGATGATACCAAAGTTTTCACCTTGGCGAATTTCCAGAGAGACATCATTAAGGGCTAGGAAATTGCGGAACGCTTCGTGTGACAAACGTTGACACAGTTGCCGGGCGCGCGTTGGTAAGAACGGCCACTGGCCAATCTGCCCAAGAAGTGGACCGTGCAAGCGTGCCGCTGGCGATGACCAAATGGCATAGGCCTTGGAAAGCTTGTCGACCTTGATGACCGCCGTAGAACTCATAGCTTGAGTCTCACGCAAGAATTGGTACAATTTTTTCGTTAAGCTGTAAATAGCCATGCAACCAGCCGACAAGACAATTCCTCTGATACAATTGGTGTTACCATGGCGCATTGCGGCGCATTTAAGTGAATACGCCACATTGATCTGGCAATTTACTAAACGCGACGTCCTTAGTCGTTACCGTGGATCGTATCTTGGCATCTTCTGGTCATTACTGCGGCCGTTGGCACTGTTAGCGATGTACACCGTCGTCTTTGGTTTCATTTTTGAATCCAAACTTGGGAATCAGATTAACGAGACGAAACTAGATTTCGCGCTGGCATTGTTTTGCGGATTGATTCTATTTGAATTTTTTGCCGAGTGTACGGTGCGGGCCCCAATGCTAATGCTCAATAACGTCAACTACGTAACCAAGGTTGTGTTCCCGCTGGAAATTCTACCGGTCATGACCGTGGGTGCCGCCTTGACGCAACTAGTGATCAGTTTTGTACCACTGTTTATTGGACAACAGATAGTCCACGGTCTAATTCCAATAACCGCGCTGTATTTGCCGGTCGTTCTGTTGCCGTTAATTTTATATTGTCTAGGAATTACATGGATGGTTGCCAGCTTTGGAGTATTTATCCGCGATGTTAATTCAATTCTTCCAGTCTTATTGCAGATTGTCATGTACGCTAGTGCTATTTTCTACTCGATTAGCAAGGTGCCGGTGCACCTCCTGCCGATTGTGCGCAGCAATCCGCTTGCCACGGTGATTGATCAAGCTCGCGCCGTTATACTCTTGGGCATGCCGCCTGTCTGGAGCCAATACTTCTGGTTATTGGCCGCTGGGATTATTGTTATGATTGTGGGCTACACCTTCTTTATGCGTACCAAAAATGCCTTTGCTGATGTGCTGTGACGGTATTAACAAAAGCCCGCAGCAAAATATAATATTCAGTTCAGCTAAAGGTTATTCAGAACAACAACCGGAGAATCGCAATAATGAAAAAAGCGTTAGTCTGTGGCGCGGGCGGATTTATCGGCGGGCACCTCGTGAAGCGCTTGAAAGCCGAAGGTTACTGGGTTCGTGGCGTGGATATTAAACGGCACGAATACTGCAAGTCGGAGGCGGACGAGTTTCAAAAACTCGACCTGCGCCTTGAAAAGAACTGCATTAAGGCGCTTGCATTGACAGACGGCAAGTTCGACGAAGTCTATCAGCTTGCCGCCGACATGGGTGGGATGGGTTTTATCCACTCTGCTGAATGTGAAATCATGCACAATAGCGTACTGATCAATGTCCACATGACCCACCAGGCAGCATTGAGTGGAATCCCGCGCTATTTTTTCTCTTCTTCAGTCTGCGTCTACCGGGACATGCAAACCGGCGAATCCGAGTTACCAGAGTCTTCTGCGGTGCCGGCGCAGCCCGATAACGAATATGGTTGGGAAAAACTTTATTCCGAACGCATGGCAATGGCCTATGGTCGCCGGTGTGGCATGATCGTTCGTATTGCCCGTTTTCAAAACTGCTACGGCATCGAAGGGACATGGACAGGTGGCCGCGAAAAAGCGCCGGCTGCAATATGCCGCAAGATCGCCGAAGTTGCCAACGGCGGCACCATCGAAGTTTGGGGTGACGGCACCGCCGTGCGCTCGTACACGCACGTGGACGATATGGTGGACGGCATTTATCGGCTGATGCACTCCGAACTCGATGGCGCTGTTAACATCGGCCGCCCCGAGTATGTCACGGTGAATGAACTCGTAGCTGTCGTCGCCAAGGTGGCCAAGAAGACAATTAACCTTAAGCATATCTCCGGCCCGGTCGGTGTTAAATTCCGCAATTTCAGTAACGACCGCATCTATTCCACTGGCTGGAAGGCGCAAGTCTCACTTGCGGACGGCCTTGCCCGTACTTATCCGTGGATTCTGAAGCAGGTCAAAGCCAAGCAGCGCAAGAAAAAGCCAGTTGCCAGATAAACAATTATCGGCGCTCGACAAATTCGCCGTCGCGCATTTCGCGGATTCGGTCGCAAGCCTGAGCAATACTAGGATTGTGTGTGGCCAACAGCAAAGCTTTCCCTTCTTGCTTTACCAGATTCTTCAATAGTCCAAACACCAGATGAGAGTTGTCCGTATCAAGGTTGCCAGTTGGCTCATCAGCTAGCAGAATGACCGGGTCATTCGCCAACGACCGTGCAATCGCCACGCGCTGCTGCTCGCCGCCGGATAGATGTTGTGCCGACCGTTGCAGTTTGTTACCGAGGCCGACTTTATCAAGCAACAATGCCGCCCGGTCACGCATCTGGCTTGGTGTAAGACGGCCAAGTTTGCGCATGGGAATCATTACATTTTCCAATGCCGTAAACTCGCGCATTAAAAAGTGAAATTGGAAAATAAACCCAATCTTCTCGTTGCGATGCCGGGCCAGTGCTGTATCGTCCAAACCAGCCATTTCCACGCCTGCAATGAGCACTCGACCAGCATCCGGTTTATCTAACAGTCCGAGTACATACAACAACGTGCTTTTGCCACAGCCGGATGGACCAACTATGGCGTGGACTTCACCGGGCGGCACGTCAAGCGTGACCCCACGCAAAACATGAACGCGCGACTCTGCTTCGCCAAGATACCGGTGTAGTTCGGCACCACCAAACACAGCACTCATTGCCCTGACCCCCTTAATACATCCACTGGCGCTAGCCGGGCCGCGCGCCGGGCTGGCCAATAGCTTGCGATCAGCACGGCTACAAACGCGACAACGAGCGCCGCGAGATAATGTGTGAAACTCCAACTCACCAAAAAATGATCTGCCGCAAAAAAACCTCGGATGCGTACTGGCACTCGCGAAATCCACCAGGTTAACAGCATTCCCAATCCACAGCCGGCCGCGCTACCGACGGCAGCAATAAGTAGACCCTGCCATAGAAAAATATTACGGATATCCCGCCGCTCGTAACCCATTGAACGGAGAATGGCGATCTCGCGTGTCTTGTCGAGAATCATCAGAGTCAGTACGTTAAAAATACCGAAGCCAGCCAACACAATAATGGCTGAGACTGTAATGGCAGCTGAGATGCGGATGGCGCGAAACACCTGTAGGTTGCCCTGTTCCCGTTCCTGCCAACTGCGCACCCGGTGTTGTAGTAAGCCTTCGAG
>JBAXAT010000125.1:0-5556 GCA_037142335.1 Verrucomicrobiota bacterium
GGTAGCGGGCCACGTGCATATCGGCGACCGGGTATTTATCTCCGGCGGCGTGGTGATTCATCAATTCACGCACATTGGTCGGTTGGCAATGTGCTCTGGTAACGCACGTGTGTCATTGGATGTAGCGCCATTCACGCTGGCGGCGGAGCGCAATGAGATTCACGCGTTGAATCTAGTAGGGTTACGACGAGCGAAGATACCGGTGACGGCCATCAGCGAGTTAAAGCGGTTGTTTAAACTGGCCTATCTGTCAGGCTTGACCGGCACACAGGCGTTGGCGGCGATGTCGCCGGCCGGTCTATTTCAAACGGTAGAAGCACAAGAGTTTATCGAGTTTATTCGCCAATCGCCAAATGGTTTATGTCCGGGACCACGCCGGTAAGTCACCGGCGTTACGGATTACCGGTCGCAGTTTTGTTGGCGTTGGTACTGCTGGCGGCAAATTCTTCACGTTCCTGCTTTTCAATAATTCGCGCCAGCGCTTCAATGGCCGCATCACGGACAAGACTGTTCTGATCGTTAGCCGCTTTTTGGAGTATGTCAGTGGCTTTGGAATCGGCAATTTGTCCTAAAGCGTAAGCCACAGAGGCGCGCACCCGCGCTTCTTTCTCAAAACTGCGACGGGTTTCATCAGGAATCTGGCCAACTCCATAAAGAATGACCATGCCTTCTGATTTTGGAATATCGCTGACGTAGTAAGGTAGGATAACGCCGATCAATGGGGCCACAGCGTTTGTCGCATGACTTCGTCCAAGGGCATAAGCTGCTGCCGCTCGCAGAAGTGGATCTTTATCATTCAAGCCATATTGAATAAGTGCGTCCACTGCTTCGGGAGCAGCGAGAACTCCTAGCGCGTCCGCAGCACGAACTTTGGTTTGTATTTGGGTTAATTCTAAGGTTGCTGCAAATTTTGGCTTGTCGCCAATAACCAAACCAACAGTATTTGTGTCAGATGGTTTTTCTCCGGCGAGGAGTTGAATCAATGGACCAATGGCACTACGATCACCCAGTTTTCCTAATGCTTCTGCAGCAGCACCACGTACATAACCACTGTCATCGCGCAATAGTAATAGAATTTTTCGAGCAGCACTCTTGTCACCCATGTCGCCCAGCGCGCGTGCGGCCGCGGCTCGGAGGTGAGGATCTGGAGATGACAATTGTAAAAGTAAAGCACTGATTCCACCGCGATCTTTGAGCTGATGCAAAGCGTGAATGGCGGCAAGCTTAACTCGTGGCTCTGAGTCACCGGCGGCTTCAACAATCAATGGGATTTGATCCATGCCGCCAATTCGACCGAAAATCTTCATTATCGCATCGCGAACATCTGGGTTGGAGTGATGGCGCATCTCCGTCAGCAGTGGCAATGCGTTACTAGCCTTTGCAGCTACAATGGCTTTGATAACATGCAGCCGCACGTCACGGTCATTGTCACCAAGTGCCTTAACAAGTGCTGTCATCGCTTTTTCGTCGTCTGCAACCGAAGTCAAGCCATCAGCAGCACGGTCACGTACAAGCGCAAAGGGGTCATTATTCATGACCTCCACAAGTGCATTTATGACAGCCGGTTTTTCTTTTGGCCAGCCAGCCAGCGCCAATGCAGCAGCCGCTCGCACATGCCAATCAGCGTCCTTTAAGGCGGCTTGGATAAGCGGATCGACAACGACCGGATCGCGAAAGTTGCCCAAAACATGTGCTGCTACGGTCCGAACCTCGACGCTTGCGTCATGTAATAATTTAAGCACTGGTGACAGCGAGCGATCTGTCCCGCAAAGATTTGGGTCAAGCGCCCTGATGATATCAGCTTGCACCAATTCATTGGTTTCACTAAGTACATGCTCCAGTAAAGCACTTTCTGCAGATTTATCTTTGATACCGGCTAATGTGCTAGCTGTCAAACGACGGACTGTTGTCCGTTCGTCATCAAGCCCAACCGGATTTATAGGAATCGATGTCAAATGCGACAAACGAATCAGCGCACCGGCGGCGGTTAAACGGACCGACTCAAGTTCATCACACATCATTGGCCAAATGATTTTTGCTCCATCAGATTCGCCATACTCGCCAATCAACATTGCCAATAAGATCCGAACCGGACCACGTTGGTCGCGCGCAAGTTCAGACATCACACCAAGTGGATGCTTAACGTCTTGGAGTTGCGCTTGAATAAACACTGCCGCATTGGTGGGATATTGTTGTGCAAAACGGAGGCGTTGATATGCGTTACGCAGCTTCAGGTCAACCGGTCGATCGGGACTGGCTGCAAAAACCGGTAAACTAAACAACGCGCAATAAACCACTGGGATGAGTTTTCGCGCCATCATGTTGTAACGGTCTAGCCCACGTTAACTTGGATAGCCTGGTCCACGACGAATTCGCCCCGCGCCCTTGGATAATCCGCGCACTAGTTTGGGCATGAGGCTTTGGAGAACATTACCAGGTAATGAGGTGTTAATCACAACAGCCGGACCATCTGCCCGGATGGATGCGCGCGCGACCTGTTCAAATGCAGCTTCTGCTATCCCTGCTGCACCAAAACGCACCCGCGCGACACCAAGTGCCATAGTGCGCATATCTGCTAACGTCTGCGCCAAGTCTTGGGCTTTACGCGGATCAGTACTCAAGGCCACAAACTCAAGCCGTGCTTCATCCATGCTCAGCTTGCCCTTGATGAGTACGGCGGCCATATTTTTTCGGAATTGAGCAGAAAACAACTTAGATGGATCCGGAACTACTGCAATGAAAGATACAGGGTCATGCAGGTAGTCTTCCAAGATAGAAAACCGGTCATTCGTGGTAGAATCAAACACTTCCATCTGCTGTTTCCGCACTTGCTGATTTGCCAAAATCATTACATCGCGCCCAAATAATGACAACAGCGTCTGTCCTGTTTGGAAAAACTCCTCCGGCAACTGTCCTTTCCAGAATCCTTCCGTGCTGAAAGTAGGCATGCGCTCCACATTAAGGTCGCCAAAAACCTGAATAGCAACGTCACGAACCTCACCTTCCGCCCGGTAAGTGACCAGCATCATGCCAATTTCTCCTTTTTGCAGGGCCGGCTTTTCGCTTATAGCTTGTTGAAGTTGGCCTTTGACTTGTTCCAGCAAAACCGGATTATCGCCAAACGCCATTTGCAGAAATGCTGAGGAAAACTCTCGACGCGCCGGTGCTTTTACAACCATTTCTTGACGTTTGACAGCGTCCTGCACGACCGAGCGGATTTGATTTGTTTCTTGAAGAACTTGACGAGCTCGTGTGGTTACATTGAGCGCAAGCACACTCGTTCCCAATGACAGGACAACGACAGCAATCCACGTAATGGTTGACGTCAGGCTTGCACCGTTTCGATTTTTATCTGTGCGTGCCACGTTAAAACATCCTACCTTTTTGTCACCAGCAATTCCCACCGCTAACGACTCAACTTACCATCCTTACACTAGGAAAGCAACAGTGATGCTGCACGCCATTCCTACTAAAGCGCATTTACTGCGCTGCCGCCAGTTCCGAATTTGATTGGCTCGTTCTCTTCAAGCATTTCAAATCCGATGTCAAAACCGAGAGTGTCGACAGCCCGTCGAGCTTTCTTGAATATTTCAAAGCTCTTGCCGCGCACAAGAAAAACAATGTATTGAGCGTCGCGATTGCAGGAGCGCAGGTATTTTTGAAAATCGCTATTCGGCTCATGAATTGAAACACTATCGTCCCCAAGTACTCCCGGCTTCGGTTCAATAGCCATCATCATAGCCAACAAATAGCTTGGAATTACCTTGTAATATTTATTACCCACTTCATTTCCGCTGATGGCTTTAACAAATGTGGTCGGATCACCGCTCCGCATATTGGGGCTCAACACGGAAAGCATGTGCTCGACCTTCTCATCTAACTCAACCTTGTTAATATAGAAGACTTGGTCATCCCGGCATTCAAAGAATACCGGCTGTTTTTCACGACCGTCAGGTGTTTTAGCAACGTGTGCCATCGGTGGTGGCTGGTAAACAGGAATTTTCACAGCCTCTTGGACCGTAATTAGCAATGCAAAAAACATCGCCGCAGTCGTAATTGTAACAATGTCACAAAACGACACGATCAGCATTTCCGGCTCTTCTTTTGGCTTGCGACGAGACATACTAGTTATTTAGAGACTGCCAACGCTTTTTTGGCTTCGTCCCAGTCCACTTTGTACTCAGCTCTCACAACATCGTACCCGACGTCAATCTTATGCTCGCCAATCATCTTGCGAATAGCACGAAAAACCTTGACTGAATCTGGCCGAGCCATGACAACGACATACTCCTTCACTGTATTTTTTTCTACTTCGTCGAGCATCTTCTCCACGTTATTATCAGGTTGCTGGAGACTCTCAAGCGTATTGGTCAAAAGGGATGGATACATGACCACACGATCTTGGTAACAATCAATGTACCGTGGCTCTTTGGCTTTATCTGAGGTAGTTTTACCATGCCAATCGTCATCCCCGAGCATGACAATTTTTTTTCCCTCCGCATTGACTGCAATGCGCATGACAATGACCACTAGAATCAGCGAGACCAACTTCAAAACAATCGCCATAATTGACAGGAATGGCTCAACGTCAATGTTGATCTGCTTATAATGTTTCTTCCCTGCCATACCGGTACTTTAACTCCACTGTCCGAATTGACCTCCGATTACGACTCGTCGGAGCGGGCTTCCTGGAAAGTAACTTTTCGTGGCCGTGACAGCTGTTTCAGCAACTCGTCGCTTACCACCAGGTGATTGCGAAGATTTGACAGAGTTTGACGGAACTCATCCGAGCTGCCAACCTGCCGTAACGTCATTTCCATGCTTTGTGTGGTATGCAGCACCTTGTCAATCTCGACACCCAACTGCGTGACATGATCCAATTGCTTGGTCAACTGCTCCACCGACTGCTGGATACGATCAGCATACCGGCTCGATGCAGAATCAAGTGAAACCACCGATTGACGGAAAGACTCCGCGAGCTTTACTGATAGCTGGTTGAACTCACTAACCATCTTCTCCCATCGCTGGACTTCTTTCTTGTCGAATTCCCCAACAACATCTACGTAGCGTTCGTGGACTTCGCCGATCCGCTCAGAAATTTCCTTACCCATGCTGCTGACTGATTCGGCCAATTCCTCAAACCGCTCAGTCAACTTCTGCTCATTTTTACCAAACTGCTCCTGCGTTCGCTCTTGCGCCTTTGAAAAATCAGCCATCATCCGCTGAGTACCGCTGCTGAAATTGCTCGATACCACTTCGAGTTTCGCACCCAACTGCGACCCTAATTCGCCAACGCGCCGCTCGTAGTTCGTTTGAAATTCGTCATACTTCTGATTGATAATTTCACCGGCACGCGTCACCGCCTTCGAGAATACTTCCTCATAACGCTCAGGATTAGGCAACCGACGGAACCCGGCGTCAATCGCATGCGCTAATTCCTCAACCGGGAATTTTGTCTGCGCTTGTAGTCCTTCCATGCCGGCGCGAATGGCCGTTACAAGCTCGTCGGTGGGGAAAGCACTCTCGAGAGCTCCGCCAGACGGCATACGCGAAAGC
>JBAXAT010000126.1:0-5550 GCA_037142335.1 Verrucomicrobiota bacterium
CATTTTCATCGACGAAATTGACGCAGTTGGTCGGTCGCGCTTCTCTGGCATCGGTGGTGGTCACGACGAACGTGAGCAGACGCTCAACGCTTTGCTTGTCGAAATGGATGGCTTTGATACGCAGGAAGGCGTGATTATCATCGCCGCCACAAACCGTCCCGACGTGCTTGACGCGGCCTTATTGAGGCCTGGTCGGTTTGACCGGCAGATCGTAATTGACTTACCGGACTTGGTTGGACGGGAAGAAATTCTCAAGGTCCACGCTCGGGAAGTGAAGTTATCAAAAGACTGTGATTTCAAGGTTATCGCCCGAGGTACTGCAGGTTTTTCTGGTGCTGACCTAGCAAACCTAATCAATGAAGCCGCATTGACCGCCGCCCGCAACGATAAAAAAGGCGTTGGCATGGAAGACCTTGAAGAAGCGCGCGACAAAGTGCGATGGGGTCGTGAACGGCGCAGCCGGGTCATGGACGATAGCGATAAGAAACTGACAGCCTACCATGAAGCTGGGCATGCGTTGGTCATGACCAAACTTGAACATTGTGAGCCGCTCCACAAAGTCACGATTATTCCGCGCGGCATGTACCTAGGAGCTACGTTTCAGTTACCGGAGAAGGACAAGCATAATCTCAACAAGAAACAACTGATTGATCAGATTACCGGTATTATGGGCGGCCGTATTGCCGAAGAGCTCACGTTTGGAGACTGCAACAGCGGTGCTGCCGGCGACATTACCCAAGCCACGCACCTCGCCCGCAAGATGGTCACCGAGTGGGGTATGAGCGAAAAGATTGGCATGGTCAACGTCAGTCAACATGAAGAACACATGTTCCTTGGTCGCGATCTCTTCAAAGGACGGGAAGTCAGTGAGCAAACCGCCCGCGATGTTGACGAAGAAATCCGCCGCATCATTGAAGCCGCCTACAATCGCGCGAAAGTCATCCTTACGGATCATCGTGACAAGCTTGTGGCATTGGCGGAAGCCTTGATTGAATACGAAACGCTCGATGCACCGGAGCTTACTGAGGTTATCTCGACTGGTAAGCTTACCCACCCGCCATCGCGCAAGGCCGGTATTGGTGCTATGGCGGTCACAGTGGAACCAGCTCCGACTGAAACCGCCGGCAAACTAGATGGCTTGCATGATTCCGGCGTTGACCCCGTACCGGCTAACGCCTAATTAAAGCTGTGTCCGGTCCGTCGCAAGCGGCGAACTGCCCAGCCGACAATTCCAAATACAAACAGACCTGATGGAATTGCTTTGACGGTTGTGCGCGACAATGACGGCCGGTACAACCCCATTAACGGTAAGTTGCTAAGCACGGCGGTTTTACTTTCCAACGAATACCGGCAAGCTAGTACAATCAGGTTTCTGGAGTTGAACAAATCAACATTCTTATGCCACGCAAATAATTCACTAAAGATGGGTTGACTGCTCAAGGACGGAGCAGTTTCGTTGGTCTGGAACTCTGTGCCGGATTCAGAGATCCAGCCACGCATCATGCCGATGCTTACAACATCTTCAATACCAGATCGCACGTTATCGGTTCCGATTAGCGCAGCAGATGCACCTGCCCCGCAACACCAAACCAATGCGAGCGCAATCATACCGGTCAAATTAAGCCGTTTCATAATTCTCCGCTTTGATGAAAGCAAGAGCGATGCCAACAGTAGTAAATGACGATTTTGCTCCGAATTTGGCGTATTGAGCAAACGTGAACACACCGGCTTGACAATTTTGGCCGGTCAGAATTGTTCAATTATGTCAGTGATTCAACTGGCACGAAATCATACCCGGCGATACACTGCCGGAAAATGGAAGCGTTTCAATGGAAAACTACGCGTCCGCTTGTGATGGGGATTCTAAATGTCACGCCAGATTCATTTTCTGACGGTGGCCGGTACACTGATGTCGCAAGCGCTGTTACTCGCGCTCGGCAAATGGCCAGCGAAGGCGCCGATATAATTGATGTTGGCGGTGAAAGCACTCGGCCAGGCGCGCCGGTCGTCAGTGTTGATGAGGAATTACGGCGTGTGCTGCCGGTGATTGAGCAGATCGCAGATTTGCTTGTAGCGGTGGATACGACAAAAGCGGTTGTTGCCGGCCACGCCATCGCCGCCGGCGCGCGGATTGTTAACGACATTAGTGCGCTCCAGTACGACGCCGATATGGTGTCAGTGGTGCGCGAGTTTGGGGTTGGTGTGATATTGATGCACATGCAGGGCACTCCGGCAACGATGCAGGACAATCCTTGTTATTCCGATGTGGTCCAAGATGTCAGGTTTTTTTTGGCGGAACGAATTGAGTTCGCGGTGGCCAGTGGTGTAAAAAAAATGCAAATCGCCGTTGACCCTGGCATCGGCTTCGGTAAAACTATTGAACACAACCGGCAGTTGCTGGCTAAGCTTAAAGAGTTCGCGACGTTCGGCTGTCCGCTTGTTGTCGGTGCCTCGCGGAAATCGTTTATTGGCCAACTACTGAGCCGGCCAGAATACGAACAACGATTGTCGGGATCGCTGGCGGTGGCGGCGTGGGCGGTTATGCATGGGGCGCAAATTATACGCGTACATGACGTCGCGGAGACGGCGGATGTAGTACGAATGATTGCTGCGTTGCGACAAATAAACTAATTGGAAATGGAATATATTTTAGAATTTATTGCTGTATATTGGCGAGCCGCGATTGAAATCGTGCTGCTTTCGGCAGTTATTTATTACTTCCTGCTGTTGTTTCGTGGAACGCGTGGTGCGGCGGTGTTTAGTGGACTTGTTATTGCGCTACTCGTAGTAACCGGCTTGACGCATATTTTCGAACTGGACGTGATGAATTGGATTTTAAGTCGCGTGCTTGGCTTTTTAGCGGTTGCGGTGCTTGTTATTTTTCAACCTGAATTGAGACGGGCGCTGGCGCAAATCGGCAGTCAATCATTTTTCAGCAGTTCACAGCAACGCATTGAGGTGATTGATGTGTTGGTGGAAACCGCCCGGCAACTGTCGCAAAAACATTTCGGCGCGTTGATTGCCATCGAGCGTGAAATTGGTTTTCGTGGCATGCAAGAGACTGGTGTGCCAATGGATGCTAAGGCCAGTGCGGAATTACTGACAACGATTTTTTTTCCAAACACGCCATTGCATGATGGTGGTGTAGTTTTGCGCGGCGACCGCGTGGTGGCGGCGGGCTGTATTTTCCCGTTAACGCAGCGGCAAGGGTTAAGCGCAACGCTCGGGATGCGGCATCGTGCAGCCATCGGTCTCAGTGAGGAGACTGATGCAATGATTTTAGTCGTCAGCGAGGAAACGGGCCTGATTTCGATAGCGCAACAAGGCCACTTGACGCAAAATCTTGATGCGGCTGGTTTGCGGCTGCTGTTGTCACGCGCGCTATCACCATCAGTCCGTCCCGGTAACTGGTTGGTGGATGGCGCGCGCCAGTTGGTAGCGATGTTGATGTCACCACGCGCCGGTCATGCCGCAAATAATCAGACCGGCTTTACCGAGGCCGGTGCACCACACGAAGCCTCCACGGAAGAACCACGCGAATGAATTTTTCGCAGTGGTTGATTAGTAACAACGGACTGAAAGTCGTGGCATTAATCGCGGCTAGCCTCATCTGGCTTTTTGTGAAAGCGATTACCAGCGATTCACGAGTGGTGGATGGTGTGCCGCTCGAAGTTAAAGCGCCGACCGGTATGACCGCCACCTACGTCACACCACGTAGTGTTAATGTTACCGTGCGTGGCACTACTGAAGATCTGCGACAAGCGTCCCGGTCTGAGTTGTTTGCTGTCGTTGATCTGCAACACGAAGGGCGGATTGGGCGCGTAATTGCGCCAATTACATTGCGAGACATTCGACATCCGCGCCGTATTCAAGTTATTGCTGTCGAGCAGACCAACGCTGTTATCCGTCTCGAAAAATCTACTGAGTAGCGCCGGTTGACACCGGCGACGTGGCCGGTGTAAAAACACTCCCGTGAATTCCAAGCCCACAAGCATCAGCCGGAAACTCTTTGGAACTGACGGCGTCCGCGGTGTCGCCAACGTCGAACCGGTCACAGCTGAAACAGCTCTCAAGCTTGGCCGCGCTGCGGCATATGTGTTCAAAAAAAACGTGCCGCTGTCACGCGGACTGGGCCGGCACCGGATTGTGATTGGCAAAGACACACGGCTGTCAGGATACATGCTCGAAAATGCAATCGCTGCCGGTGTGCTTTCTATGGGCGTGGACGTATTGTTGATTGGTCCGTTACCGACCCCGGGCGTGGCCTACATCACCCGGTCACTCCGCGCCGATGCCGGCATTGTCCTCACCGCCTCGCACAATCCCTACGAAGACAACGGTATCAAATTCTTTCAGCACGACGGCTACAAACTTGACGATAGTGTAGAGGTTGAGATCGAGGATTTGGTTTTCAGCGGCGCGATTGAAACCATCCGCCCCACCGCCAAGGAAATTGGCAAGGCTGTCCGAATTGACGACGCGCTCGGCCGGTATGTCGAGTATGCCAAGGCCGCGTTCCCGAAAAGCATGAACCTCGAAGGCCTGCGCATCGTCGTTGATGCCGGCCATGGCGCGACGTACAAAAGCACGCCCTGCGTCCTGCGCGAGCTGGGCGCGCGTGTCACCGTCCTTAATAACACGCCAGACGGCACCAACATCAACAAGGAATGCGGCTCGCTATATCCAGAAGTCATTTGCGATGCCGTGCGGCAACTAGGTGCGGACATCGGTATTGCGCATGATGGCGATGGCGACCGGGTCTTGCTCTGTGATGAAACCGGTACACTTGTGGACGGTGACGACGTCCTCTGTATTACCGCGCTGGACTGGCTCAAGCGCGGTGAATTGAAAAAGAAGACACTTGTGGCCACCGTGATGAGCAATCTTGGCCTCGACTTCACGCTCCGGCAAGCCGGCGGCCAGACGGTGCGCACGCAAGTCGGCGACCGGTATGTTTTGGAGAAAATGTTGGCTGACGACCTTAACGTTGGCGGCGAACAAAGCGGCCACATGATTTTTCGCGATTTTGCTACCACCGGCGATGGTATCGTGGCGGCCCTGCAAGTTTTGCGGATTATGATGGATTCTAACAAGCGCCTGAGCGAACTCCGTCAAGTGATGACGAAGTTTCCGCAGGTACTCGTCAACGTCCGTGTTCGCGAGAAACCGGCGTGGGACACAATACCGGAAGTGTTAGAATTGGTGAAAGCAGCCGAACAACAGCTCGGCGCCGAAGGGCGTGTATTACTGCGCTACTCCGGCACCGAGCCGAAAGCCCGGTTACTCATCGAAGGCCGTGACCAGAAACAAATCCAGTCGCTGGCCACCACCATTACCGGCAAAATTCACGCACGAATCGGTGTCTAGTCCAACTAATTACCGTCGTTCTGAATCTCGTAGTCTCCGGCCAGATTAGAATGTCGCGCTCACACCGGCTTGGAAGTTAATACCGGCCACTGGATTGTACTTCTGCATGAGAGTGAAGGATGAATATGCCGGGTATGTTTCGTACAGCCGATTGAGTAGATTGCTTACCTTGGCAAACAGCGT